>JBLIOC010000016.1:0-25503 GCA_047639355.1 Minisyncoccia bacterium
TAGGCGACCCAACTCGAGGGCTGGAGATTGTTCCAGATATTCCACGTTCGAAATAAGATTTAAGAAAAAGCGGCACGAACCTTCGGTTCGTGCCGCTTTTGTTTTCCACAGTACAATAAAATATCTCATTACTATAAATGGTATAAATAAAACATTGGAGGTCATCACTAAAAGTGATGACCTTTCTGCGTCCACCAAAAAATTTAAAATAATCACATAATCATGAAAGCTCTCTCATTTATAAATATTAAGCACGTATTACTCGCTATTCTAATGTTTTGTGTTGCGTTAACTACGTTTTCTTTTTCTGCTAGCCAAACTCAAGCTCAGGTAGAACCCGCGTCGATAGAAAAACAGGAGCTACTTTCGATCATCGATGATTTGATAGCTCAAATAGCAATACTTCAGAAACAGGTTCAGACTAAGGAAGGGGATTCTTCATATGCTGAAAATGATGCTGGTAAATGTATTCAGCTAACTCGGTCATTATATCTCGGTGTAAAAGATGCTACCTCAAATGGTGAGGTGACCAAGCTACAAAAGTTTCTGATAGACACAGGGGACTACACGTTTGTCCGATCCTCAGGACGAGTTGAATCAACCGGGTATTATGGCCCCGCTACTGCGGCTGCCGTATCACGCTTTCAGGTAAAGTATCGCTCTGAGATTCTTTCACTGGCCGGCGTAGTAAATCCTACTGGATACTTTGGAGCATCAACGCGAGCTAAGGTGAATGCTTTGTATGGCTGTGACACAAGTGACAATAATGCTCGTACGTCTGTACGCGCTAAAATGGGATCAACAAATGGAACAATGACAATTGCACCAGGTGATTCGAATGGCCCAGTTGTAGATTTCGGTATTTATGCTGAAGGAGGTGATGGGTACGTTAATGAAGTCAGTTTTTTGTTTACAGGAGGCCAGAACAACGATGAAGAAAAGCCATGGGATGTTTTCAGTAATGCAGCTCTGTATCTCGATGGCGATAAATTCACGTTCGATATGAGTGACGATGATTATTGGACTGTATCGAGCATCTCACGAAATCAATATATATTCTCACCATTCAAAAAGGGTGAGAATAATAAGCGGTATGGTTTGCATCTTAAAAATGATCATTCGTACAGTGGCGAGATTCGGCTTGGAGTACAAAGATTTGTTGATGGGTCTAGTAAGGACACTTGGGACGTATCGTTTGCGCCAGGGGGTATTAAAGTGTGGCAAGCCCGAACAGGGAACTCTGTTGCTAAAACAAGTGGTGCTACTCGAATCGTAATTTCAGATCAGTCTAATGTGTCTGAACATGTGTACATCATCTCACCAGACGGAGGTGAGACGTTTGATGTCGATGATGAGATGTCTATTCAATGGAGCAGTGGAGGGATGGATACCTTGTCTATTGCGTTGTATGAAAACAACAAATGGGTGTACTGGATTGCTAAGGACATAATAGCGTCAGAAGGAAAAGATCAAATGACATGGGATATCCCAGACAAAATCGAGGATATCATTGGCTCAGGTGAGAACTTGAGAATATACATTACTGGACACCTCACAAATGGTGGATATCATGATGATAAAAGTGGAGAGTTTTCTATTGCATACAAAGAGAATGAGTCTTTGATTGAAAACCTTAATATAGAAAATGTTAAACCTAAAGGTGGAGAGTTTGAGTTGGGTGATGAAGTTAAACTGTCATGGAAAATAGATGATCTACCTCGCGGAAACTATATAACTTGTGTGACGATCCAGTCATATTCTGACAGAACTTACATTTTCAATCCAACCTCCGGCGACGCAACTTGCTGGACTGCAGAAGATAGAAACTATTCTTATGTCTGGGAGTCTGATTACAAGAAAGGTTTGGAGAATTATGGTCCAGGAAAATATCGGGTAAGAGTATTGGTAATGAATAAGGATACGGAAATCGAGCAATATGAGTACGGAAACTGGTTCCGTATAACGGGAGAGATTCATGGTGAGGGTATTACAGTCACAGCACCAAATGGTGGAGAAGAGTGGCGAGTGGGAGGGATTCACACCATCACCTGGAAGCCGTATGATTACAATCCCGACATCAATCCATCAACTGATGTGACAGCATATCTCCAGGAGAAAGTTCGAGGTAAGTACCTGACCGTTGGTAAGATTTTGGAGAATGGAAAAGCTTCTATCCATACTCATCTTGAGATTGATCGGGGCGGGAATTACGCCAAGCCAGGTAAGTACTACGTAAAAATCGTAAACAACGAGACTGGAGATTGGGATCGTAGTGACCGGTCTTTCACAATCCTGAAGAGCGTTAATGATGAGGATATAACCGTAACAGCGCCGAATGGTGGTGAGGTATGGAATACTGGTCAAACGAACTCTATTACTTGGAAGCCGTATGACTATGGCCCAGATGTAAATCCTTCAAATGACGTAACTGCTTACCTTGATAAAAAAGTCGGTGGAAAATATGTAGAAGTAGGAAAGATTCTAGATAATGGAAAAGCATCTATTCATACCCATCTTGAAATTGATAAACGTGGTAACTACGCTGAGTCGGGTGAGTATTATGTTCGAGTTATAAATAACAAAACGGGTGCTACAGACAGAAGTGACCGGGCGTTTACTGTAAAGAACTCAGATTATCCAGAGATTACGGATGTTTATCCAGCTAAAGTTTCTTTGGGAGAAAAGACAACAGTGACTTTGTATGGTTCAAAATTCGATGACACATTGAAGGTTAGTGTAACTGGTCCTGGTGTTGATACAACGGTAGATGAAGGTTTAGTGTCGGTGTACTCCAATGGAACAAAACTCGAATTTGAATTTCCAAAAAATATAGACAAGGCAGGGGTGTATAGTATTGGAGTCTATAATTATGGAGTTGGTACGTATAGTCTTATACGTGTTGAAGCGGTCGGAAGTGGTATGGACCAAGCAGAAGCTTTTTTGTCTCAGGCTCAAAGTGTGTTACTTCAAGCTGACAATAAGTTGGACGAGTTTGAAGAAGAAGGAGGTAAGTCAAATGAAGCAGAGGATCGTTTCGGTAGTGCTGCAAACTTTCTTCAAAAAGGAAACAGTAGCTTTGATGCCGGAGAATATCAGGATGCGATCGATTTCGCAAAAGATTCAATAGACGAGTCATTAATGGTTCTTGCTATTCTTGAGTCTCTGGGTGTTTCCAGTATAACGGTTGATTTTGCTGATCAAGACACAAGTCGCACAGTTGTAGATGGAGCTCAAGCCCATGCCACTTTTGAAATTGAGGTTGATGTAACAGCAGTTGATGAGGATGTATACATTGCGAATAGTCCAGATACTTCAATGGGATGGCAAATAGAAGATAGATCAGGTGAAGTGCTAAATGGCGAAATGAAAGTCAATCTTTCCTCCTCTGCAGACGATCTGGGGAGGTACTACGAGATTCAAGAAGGGGAAACAGAAACCATGACTCTGACTGTGCAATTCACTCCTGAAGACAGGAGCGTGGCAGCTCGCTTAGTGTTAAAGTCGATCCACTTTAACGACACTGAGAGTTCTCCCAATCAATCTATTGAGTTGTCAAATTCTGATTTCAGGACAGATACCGTCTTCATTATGGCTAGTGCAGATGATGTAAATGAGTATTTGACTACACTGAATGAAATTCAAAATACATTAAATCTTCTTTCAGCTACCACCCAAAATAAATAAAGTTGTTAGATAAAAGAATAAGCACGAACCGTAGGTTCGTGCTTATTCTTTTTATCACTACTCACCTCTACCGAAATCTTTCAGTTGCTCGATATTCGTCACCACACCATCTTCCATGTTAATAATGCGATTACAGTTTACAGCATATTCTCTCTCATGTGTCACCATGACTACTGTCTGGCCTGACTCTTTATTTACCTTGGAAATTAGGTCGATGACTTGATTGCCGGATATACTGTCTAGGTTAGCGGTTGGCTCATCAGCAAACAAAATTTTTGGTTTCCCAGCGATTGCTCTTGCTATAGATACTCTTTGTTGCTCACCACCAGATAGTTCCGCTGGCAGGTTTGTGTATTTACCTGCGAGCCCAACTCCGTCAATAGCTTTGCGAGCCACTTCTTTAGCTTTACTCCATTTGTGACCACTCATAAGGAGAGGGATCATTACGTTTTCTTCTGCAGACAAATCCGGAACGAGAGCGTAGTTTTGAAATACGTAACCTAAAGTATTTAATCTAAAAGTGGTACGTTCTATTTCGCTCAGTGTTGATACACAAACACCGTTAATTTCTAAGTCGCCTTCTGATGGTTCGTCAAGAACAGAAAGCTGATACATCAGTGTAGATTTACCAGCTCCAGATTTACCCATGATCGCTACGAATTCTCCTTCCTCAACGGTTACGTCGATACCTTTAAGAATGTGAGCCTCTAGCTCTCCCTCACCAAATCTCCTGTGAATATTTTTTGCGATAATGATTTGCATAATATTTTACTTACGTCCGAGGATAGAATTAAGAGTATTTTGTCTTACAATTACCCATGCTGGTATAAAACCTGCGAAAAGTGTAATTATAAAAAGGGTAATAAATCGGTAGAATGTTCTGATTGGTTCTGCCACTAATATACCGTCACTGAAAGGGAAGTTGATGGGGTTAGCGTCAAAGTAACCAATAAGGAATCCATATGTAAGAAGCGCTCCTAACGCTGAGCCAGTTAAGGCGTAGAACGCCGCCTGAAGCACATAAGCAACCTCTATTGCTTTTCTGTCTATACCGATACCTTTAAGGATACCAATCTGCTGTCTACGAGAAATTGCATTAATAAAGATGATGATAAAAATTGTGATAGAGGCCACTACTAGACCAATTGAGCCTATCATCGTTCCTAAGAGGTTGAATGTGTCCTTGATGTCAATCAGAAATTTTGGGAGACTCTCTTGGAAGGTTTGTACCTTAGCGTAGTCACCTATTCCGGCGGCAAGTAATAGTTGTTTCATGTCATCTCCGCTAACATCTTCATTCAGGCGAAGAACTATTTGGTCAGCGTTGCGGTCTAGTCGATTAAAGATCCGGCGAAACTCTCTTTCAGGGATGTATGAATTAAGATTAACCTCGTCTACTTTAGATGAAATTATACCTTTTACTATAAATTCTTTAGTGACATTACCACTGGTGAGACGTACGCTGTCACCAGGGTAAACATTTTCTAGCGACTCAAACACATCCCCAAATTGCTCAGCATAACGTTTAATAAAATATGCTCCAATTAAAATGTAACCCTCTTCATTTGGATCGAGAAACTCTCCCTCAACAAGAGCGCTAGAAAGGTTTGTCATAGCATCTTCTTTTACGGGATCGATTCCAGTTACAATGTTGGCTACAATGTCCCGTTCAGCGGAGAGATCCCGGCGTTCTTTGTAGTTAGCTTCAAGTTGACCACTGCCTTTATATCTAACAGAATAATGCTCAATTTCCGGAAAAGTTTTAATGAGGTTTACTACACTTGATGTCTCTAAGATGTAGTCTTCTTCTGCCAGCTCAGTAATCACAACGTCACCTAGCGAGTTTCGTTGAACTGCTCGTTCAGAACCTTCAATTAGTCCAACCAAAATACCTGAAACTGCAATAAGATTTAGGAAAGTCAGCATCATTACAAAAATGATGAGAGTAGTGGTCCATTTGTTGGATCGCTGAACCTGTCGGAACCCGAGTAAAAAACCAATCTTAAGTGCTCGCATAATAATTAAGGAGCAACAATTATGTCACCCTCAGTTAAACCAAAGATAACAACGTAGCCGTCGTTTCCTTCAAAGACTACTTCAATAGAGGTTGTCCCGTGGGTGCCATTTTTCTGGACAATCACCTCAGGTCCAGTTTCGGCATTAGTGATAAATCTTTTTGGTAGACGCAAGCTTTTGTTTGCTTCTGCGATGATAATTTCAATGTCGGCGTTGAGTCCACTTCGGAGCCACTTTGGAGCTTCGTCTAAGTCGATGATTGCCTCGTAGTAAGAAACTCCGTCAATTTCGGTGGCCTTGAGGGATATGAATCTAATTTCACCTGTTAAAAGAGAGTCAGAATTTGCGTCGAAGAGCATTTCAACTTTTTGACCAATCAGTAA
Organism: Minisyncoccia bacterium; assembly: GCA_047639355.1. Classification (GTDB taxonomy): domain Bacteria; phylum Patescibacteriota; class Minisyncoccia; order Phycocordibacterales; family UBA918; genus OLB19. The sequence continues at coordinate 6,084 of JBLIOC010000016.1, forward strand.
TTTCCCAATATCTATTTCTGGAATACGGGCGGTAATTTCAAATTTGTTGTTTGCCAGCAAGGTGATCACTGGGGCAGAGGTTACTGTTTCTCCAGGTAGTATATCAATTTCTGTAATAGTTCCAGAAAAGGGTGCTTTGAGTATCCGATCCGAGATAGTGGAGTTTATTTTTGCTAAACGAGCCTGGGCCTGGGCAATATTTGCGTTCGCCCGGGTAACTGCTTGGCTTCTGGCCGGAGCGTTTTTGTCGTTAGAGTTAGCATTAGCCAGGTCCAAAGCCTGTTCAGCAGCTGATATCGCACTATCTCTTTGAGTTAAGGCAAGATCATAAGCATTCAGGTTTAAAATGTGTCGAGAGGACTGCTTGTTGGGAATATCGATTATCCAAGTGGTTCTCGTGTATCTTGAGTCAGAATCAAACTGAGCTTTTATGCCACAGTTACCAAAAGCGATTGGCTGATCATTAGAAGCAGAATAAGTTCCATTTTCTAAGCCACTAACTTTAAAAGAATAGCCAGAATTAGAATCAGATGAATAAGCTTCTAGGATATAAGTGCCCTCTTCTTCGCAACTATAAGTACCTGTAATTATCGGGGCAACTGCTTCTTCGTCGGGATCATTTGAGTAAGCGGTAATTCCGTCAGATAAAAGATTTCGGTACGCGTTAGCCACCTTTTGATTTTCAGTTTCAATAGTATTCTGGAGAGCTTCTGATCGGGTAGCTATATTTTCAGAACTCACTTCTCGAGCAGAGGCTGTTGGGCCTTCAATTAATTCATCCCTATCAGCTACAGCTTTTTGGATAGAAGCTAGAGCGTCTTGACGATCTGCTTCTAGAGCAGATGTGTTTAGAGACATAAGAACATCGCCAGTTTCAACAACGTCACCAACTTCTACGTTTACAGTTTGGACGATTCCTGTAGTAGGGAAGGCTAGCTCTGCAGTTTGCTCGGCCTCCGCAATCCCAGAAACTGAAACAAGTTCTCTTACTGTGCCCGACGCTACTGTGGTGGTGATCAGCTTCTCTTCGTTTCGGTCAACTAAGCGAAGAGCCATTATTATGATTATTAAAATAGCTCCCAAAGCAAGGGGTATATAAAAAGAACGACTATTAAAAAGTTTTGCCATTGTAGGTATTATATCAGGATAAGTATTTATTTCTTTCCGATATTAAGTTTTGTCCGCCCGCCAGGACTCGAACCTGGGACCACGAAGGTATAAGCTTCGCGCTCTACCAACTGAGCTACAGGCGGATATGAATGTATTGGTTGGTGCTTGATACTATAACTTAATCCTTTAAAGCCTACAAATACAATAACCGGCCTTTACTTTTGGTTAGAATTTAGGTATGTATATATATGGGCGTACTTTGCGTTCGTAGATAAGGAAAATACAATGAAAATATTATCTTCGAAACCTTTATACGGAGTCATTCCGTATTGCGATCATAACGGGAGGTGATTCAATGGCTGCACAATTAAGTGCAGCCATTTTAATTTCTTCATTAGTACTGGAGCAGTAAACAAACGAGGTGACTTATTAAAAGTGAAACAAACATACTTGGCGTACCGGATTCTATGGCAAAAGAATTTATGGTAAATTTACCTCCTGTGCATTCAGGTTACGTGCGAAGTTTAAGAACAGATGAGATAGAGAAAGTAGGAGACAGTTCTGCCAGAATCGGATATTTTTCTTCAACCGGTAAATTTGTCTACTGGAATGATGAAATGGACGCCCTTCTGGCTTTTGTAGCTAAGAAAGGGTTAGTTGCTCATCAAGTTAGTTAAAGAACCAAAAAGGGCGACACGAAATGTGACGCCCTTTAATTTTGTCTGTTTAATATTACTACTCCATATGTAGAACCTCACCAATTCGGGCTACATGTTCAGCAATGAGGGGAAAATCTTTAGAGAGGTCTGCATGTTCGGCGACAATATTCCTTGCTTCGTTACGTGCAGCTTCAACTAGCTTTAAGTTTCTAATCGCTTCCATGCCCAAGTCGGATAGTCCAGATTGTTTACCACCGTAAAGTTCTCCTCCGCCACGGAATTGCAGGTCGTGTTCAGCAAGTTCAAATCCGTTCTCGGCCGTAGCAAGAGCCTTGAGTCGGTCACGGGTTTTGTCGCTTTTACTTTCGGTTACTACAAAACAGTATGCTTGATGGTTGCTGCGAATTACTCGTCCGCGGAGTTGATGTAGCTGGGCGAGACCAAATCGTTCAGCTCCTTCAATAATTATGTTTGTAGCATTAGCAACACTGACACCGACTTCGACCACAGAGGTCGCGACTAGAATATCTATTTTGTGTTCAGAAAATTCTTTCATGATGCGGTCTTTTTCTGCGGGAGTCATCTTGCCGTGAAGGGATTCAATACGCCAGTTTTGAAAAACATCTTTTTTCAGTCGCTTAGCTTCAGCGAGCACACTTTTCATATTAAGAGCAGTAATTTTGTCTGGGTCCGGTTCTTCGATACGCGGACAGACGACATAGGCTTGCCGCCCGGCCTCAAGTTCAGTTTCGACATGGTCATACATCTCCTTACTCTGACTCGGTCCAACAATCTTCGTGATAACTGCCTTTCGGCCAGCTGGCATTTCGTCGAGGAGAGTAATATCGAGGTCGCCATAAATAGTAAGTGCCAGGGTGCGTGGAATCGGGGTGGCTGTCATCGATAGTAGGTGCGGTAGGCGAGCATCTTTCTTAGCTAGTTTCTTACGTTGGTTGGTACCAAAGCGATGTTGCTCGTCGATAATAACGTAAGCTAGGTGTTTAAATTCAACACTTTTATAAATAAGAGAATGAGTTCCAATCACAATCGGTATCTCACCATTCTTAATCCATTTGGTAAGTTGAGCCTTTGAGATTTTTGTCGGTTTGGTTGGGTCTGACTTAGAAGGGAATTTCATACAACTAGAACCTGTGATGAGTCCGATAGAAACAGGAAGATGTTGGAAGTACTCAATAAAGCTCTCAAAGTGTTGTTTGGCGAGAATTTCCGTTGGCGCCATGTATGCAACCTGCAAGTTCCCGTATTCTAGTTTTTTACCGAGTCCTTCTGGCGGTCGAGATGTGGCGACGGCATAGGCTGTGGTAGCAGCTACCGCCGTCTTTCCGCTTCCGACGTCACCTTCAAGTAAACGGCTCATGGCGTGGTTATTGTTAAAGTTTTTGTTGATAGCAGCGATGGCTTTACCTTGGGAGGCCGTGAGCGAAAAGGGAAAACGGTCTACAAATTCTTTCACATGTTCATCAGTGGCTACTACTGAGTAGGTTTGAGCGACGCTCACGGCCGCCCGTTCTTGTGCTTTTTGCACCTGAATATAAAACACTTCCTCAAAAGCAAAACGCTTTCGGGCAGACTCGGCATCTTTAGCTTTCTTGGGTGAATGAATCCAGACGAGCGCCGTCTTTAGTTCTGGCAAGTTATATTTTTTTAAAATCTCACTCGGAATCGGGTCGGTGAGGAGTTTGTGAATATCTTTTTCAAAACACTTCAGTACAGTGTGATATAGCCACTTGCTGGTGATGCCTTTAGTCTCACGGTAGACAGGGTAGAGGGTGTCGTCAGCCTGTTCCGTATCTTTGAAAATAGAATCATGACGGTCGATTGGTAGAGAGTCGAGAGGCTCAACCTCTGGGTTAGATAAATACAACTTACCTTCACTACCAGCAACTTTTCCGGCCAATTTTACATACATGCCATCGGTATACATTTTTGCTATGTACGGCTGGTTGAACCACATTATTTTTATTTTGGCTGAGCCATCTTCAACATAACCTTCAGCAATGGGCTTTCGACTTTTCCAAGCTTTGCGAGTTTTAAGCCCAGATAGCTGTCCATAGACTACTGCCTCTTGTCCCTTCTCTAACCCACCAACTGACTGCACATCAGAGATGTCTTCATAGCGAGCCGGAAGATGGTAGAGCAGGTCTTTGACCGTTTCGATACGTAGTCGCTTTAATGCCATTTTATGCTCGGTGTCAATCCGGAAATGTTCAGTCAGGCTGTCAGTAAGTTTCATACAACGTATTGTATCAAGATACAAAGAAATGCGTAGTTACGTAGGATTTTCCTTGAGGGGCTTTTGGGCGTATACTAAGGCAATTGTATTGTATTCTTAATAATAATTTTTAATGCCAGCTAAAAAACCAGACTATAACAAACTTGCTCTTTCTCTTCATAAAAAATTGAAGGGTAAAATTACTGTTGAGACCAAAGGAAAACTCAGGACCAAGGCTGACTGGAGTACTATGTATACTCCTGGAGTAGGTGCGGTTTCTTCGCATCTATCAAAATATCCATCTCAAGCGCGAGAGTACACCATGAAACGAAATACCGTTGCCATAGTGAGTGACGGTTCTGCAGTACTCGGTCTTGGTAATCTTGGTGCAATTCCAGCCCTTCCTGTAATGGAAGGAAAGGCGGCAATTTTTAAAGAAATGGCAGACATAGACGCCTTTCCTATTGTTTTAGATACTCAAGAGCCAGAGGAAATCATCCGAATTGTGAAAGCGATTGCTCCTGGTTTTGGCGGAATTAATCTTGAAGACATATCCGCACCGAAGTGTTTTGAAATTGAGGAACGCCTCAAGGCTGAGCTCGATATTCCAGTAATGCACGATGATCAGCACGGTACAGCTATTGTAGTGTTGGCGGGTCTTATTAATGCGGCCAAGGTAGTTGGTAAGAAATTTTCAAAATTACGTATTGTAATTGTTGGTGTCGGAGCGGCTGGTCGAGCAATAGCTCTCATCCTTAATCTTGCTGGGGTTGGGGAAATTATTTTAGTTGACTCAAAAGGGGCCATCTATGAAGGTCGGCCTGGACTTGAAGGCTATAAGCGTGATCTTGCAATAGTAACTAACTCGAACAAAATTACGGGAGATGTGATGAACGTGGTGGATGGGGCAGATGTAATTATAGGAGTATCAGGACCGAGTACAATTGCAAAAGCTCATATTGAGCAAATGTCTCATCAGCCAATTGTGTTTGCGCTGGCGAATCCGATTCCAGAAATAATGCCAGAAGATGCGAGGCGGGCTGGAGCAGTGGTCGTTGCAACTGGGCGCTCAGACATGCCAAATCAGATAAATAACTCATTAGCATTTCCGGGAATTTTCCGCGGTGCTCTCGATAAAGGAGTACGTCATATCACAGATGAAATGAAATTAGCGGCTGCCAAAAAAATCGCCGCCTTGGTCAAAAAGCCAACTGCTGACAACATTATTCCGTCGGTCATGACGCCAGGTCTGACTAAGGCAGTTGCGAGCGCTATCAAGAATAAGAAATAGTAGTAAAACAAAAAGAGCGCAGCCGAAGGCTGCGCTCTTTTTGTTTTATAACACTCTAGCTATTTTCTCTAGAAGTTTCTGGTAGTAATTTAGTGTACATAAGTACCAACATAAAGATGAGGCCTTGTACTAGTACGATAGTTCCTCCGGTTGATACGTCAAAGTGATAACTCGCATACGCTCCAACTAATGAGCTGAATACGCTGGCAACAACTGCTATCCAAAGCATGACTGAGAATTTCTTGGTCAGTAAGAAAGCTGTTGAACCGGGAGTAATAAGCATCGCAATTACCAAGATAATACCTACTGTCTGGATTGATCCAGTAATAGCAATTGCCAATAGTGACAAGAAGACATAATGCACAACCGTCATTGGTAAACCAACCACCTTTGCATGCATAGGGTCGAAGCAAAATACAGTAAATATCCTTCTGAAAATAAGCACTGCCGCAGAGACTAAAGTTAGAATAGTAGCTGTCCACCATGCTGACTCGTTGGATATTCCAAGCACTTCACCGAATAGTACGTGGGTTAAATCAACAGAACTTACTATCTTAGAAATCATCACAATGCCTAGGGCAAAGAAAGTAGTAAACACAATACCCATCACGGCATCTTCTTTAATCTTCGTGTTGTTTTTTACGTAACCAATTAGAATCACCGCAATCATGGCTGCTATAAATGCGCCAATACCGAATGGTATACCTACTACGTATGCCAAAACAACACCAGGCAAAACTGCGTGAGAAATAGCGTCACCTAACAAAGCCCAACCTTTTAGAATTAGGAAGCAAGAAAGGATCGCTAGCGTAGCTCCCACTACAACAGATACAATGATCGCTTTGACCATAAAGTCGTATTGAAGAGGTACTAAAATAAAATCTATTATTGTCATAGGCTAATCAAATGAAACATGATGTAGTAAACCGTCAAAGGTTTGTTCCACCAACTCTTTAGTAAATACTTCTTTTGTCGGTCCGTGGGCCACCACAGTGTACTTAATCAACGCTACTCGGTCACAGGTGTCAGGAAGAGACATTAAATCATGAGTAGCAAGAATAATAGTCTTTCCTTGATTCTTAAGGCTGATAAATAACTTAATCAAAGATTTTTCACTAGTAGCGTCGAGTCCAGCAAAGGGTTCGTCTAGCAGAAGAATGTCTGCACCCTGAGCCAGAGCTCTAGCAACGAACACTCGCTTCTTTTGCCCGCCTGAGAGTTCACCAATCTGATGATGTTTATGGTCAAGCATATTAACTTGCTCTAAAGCGTCAACCACAAACGTATCGTCTTTCGGTGTAGGTGTTTTGAATATATTTTGTTTTCCTAACCGTCCCATCATTACTACGTCGTAGACGGAAACAGGGAAATCCCAATCAACGTCTTCTGATTGTGGTACGTATGCAACGTGACCATGCTTTTGTGCAATCGGTACAGGATCATCACAAATTGTGACAGTTCCTGCTTGTGGCTTTACTAAGCCCATGATCACTTTAAACATCGTTGACTTACCAGCTCCATTCATCCCTATTACTCCTGTAAAAGAGTTGTAAGGAATATCAATAGAAGCATCGTGTAGAGCCCTATTTTTTCCGTAATCTACGGTCACTCCTTTGAGTGATATAGCTACTTTTCCCATAATTAATTATTTGTTGCTGTTAATCCTGTAATGATAGTTTCAGCTGTATGTTCCAGTAGATCTAAGTAGGTAGCTGCTGGACCATTTGCTGTAGATAGTGAATCTACGAATAGAATTCCACCAAGTGACGCATCGGAAGCATTTGCTACTTCATTCTGCAGTTTAGGTTCTACGGTGCTTTCACAGAATACTGTTGGGATCTTTCTTTCTTTAACAGTTTCAATCACCCTAGCTACTTGCTTAGGAGAGCCTTGCGACTCTGAATTGATTGCCCATAGGAACACTTCTTCTAAACCGTAGTCTGTAGTTAGGTATGAGAAAGCTCCCTCACAAGTAACTAATACACGGTTGTTTTCGGGTAGCGCAGACATTGCAACGCTCATTTTCTCATCAACTACTAGGATTTGGTTTGAATAAGCTTTAGCTCGTTCTGCAAAGTAGTCGGCATCTTCCGGTTGGATTTCAGTTAGAGCTTTTCTGATATTTTCGACGTACACCAAACCTTGTTGAGGAGACATCCAGGCGTGCGGATTTGGCTTTCCAGCGTAAGCGTCTTCAGTAATATCGATCACTTGAACATTTTCACTCACTTGAATAATTGGTACATCTGGAATACTAGCTCGGAGTTTTTCTGTCCAAAGCTCAAGGCCCATGCCGTTCTCGAAAATAATAGTAGCTTCGGCAGCTCTAACTAAATCTCCAGGAGTGACTTGATATCCATGAATTTCAGCTCCAGGCTTAGTAAGGGAGATTGACTCAATTCTGTCTCCGCCAACTTCGCCAACCATGTCTTCAATAATTGTAAATGTACTCAGGACAACAGCTTTTTCAGACTTATTTTCCGTACTTTCAGGAGTATTATCCGAGAGTAAAAAATTTCCTAGTAATAGAACTGCGATCACTGCAGTAATAATTAAAACAATTTTTTTCATATTTTTTTCTAAATAATAATTTTTAAAGGGAAGGAATCTTTGACCCGTGAGGATCGTGGGTTGGTTTCTTAAGAAAGGTACTTAGACGTTTGGCAACTTCATCACTTAGGGCATGTTCAAGAATTTCTGCTTCATCGTGCACAGCGCTTTTCGGCATACCTAAAGTTTCGTGTAAAAAAACTTCTATCAGTCGATGTTTATGTGTCAGCTTTTGACCCAACTTTGTACCTTCTTTAGTTAAAGTGACTTTTCCATACAGGGGAGCAATCACTAACTTAGCGCTGGACAAATCCTTTAACCTCTCAGACACAGTAGATTTACTGAGTTGTAATTTATCAGCGATGTTAGTTACTGTTGCATTACAATCGTAACTATTTAACAAATAAATAGCTCGTAGATAATCTTCCTGCTTGGCGCTAGGTTCTTGAATGGATAGATTTGTTCGCACATACGAACATTATCATAGTAGTTGTTTATTGCAAGAGGTTTAATTACTCCCTATTTACACTGTACGTATAGATAGTATTCCTGCTCCACAGAAAGTTTTTTTACATTTCATTCAAACTCTATTCGGGAGGTAATAAATGACAACGTTAGATGTAGCCGAAGGGTCTCCTGAGATTGATTATTCAATCCACAGTTGGCCAAAGCTTATATTCATCATTTCAGTTTTTATAATTGGATTTTACGGAATTTACCATGGGTATAAAAACTATAGTGAAGTTTATCCGATAATAAATTCTAATATTGTTTACTATTTTATTACCATGCTGGGAATCACTCTTGGTGCTCATCGGTACGGTACCCATTTAGGTCTTATATCTCCGTGGGCCGAAGCTACTGTGGTAACAATTGCTTACTCTGCTGGTTTGCAAGGGGCGTTGGATTGGTGGATAGCAACCCACATGAAGCATCATGCTCGTGAAGATGTTATTGGTGAAGATCCGCACACACCCCTTGAAGGCTTTTGGCATTCTTTTGTACTTTGGTTAGTTCGTAAGCAGGGCTGTACGAATCCAGAACTGAAGTACTATGCTCTTCCAAAAGACCCAACTGGAGTCAATAAGCGTGTTATAGAATGGCAATCAAGAAATCATATTTGGTTAACTGTTCTCATGGTCTTAATAGTGCCTCTAGCAATAGGTTATATATATGGAGATACTCTAGGTGGCTTTCTGATTGGTTGTACCAAGATTATGTTTGTATGGACTTTTACCTGGATAGTTAATTCAGTTGGTCATATGTTAGGTAAGCGTACTACACGCAGTAAGGCTACTAATATTGGTTGGGGAATATTTGGTTTTATTCTAGCGATTCTTACTTGTGGTGAGTCACTTCACGCTAATCACCACGCTTCTCCAAGATATTGGTATTTAGGAAGAAAAATATCTGATGGTGATTTTGGTGGTTGGTTTGCTTATTGTTACAGTATTTTAACTTGGAGAATTAAGTTTATCTCAAAGATATCTAATAAGGAAAAGAATTTCAAACCAGCTTAATATAGGAGAAATGTGAAATACGTGGCCGCAGGCAAACCAGCCTGTGGTCACTTTTTAAAACCCAAAAATATGCTATTCTAGCCAACACAGAAGTGACGAATATCAAGTAATACTGGAGACGAGTTGAATGAGAAAACAAGCTTAGCGACTATTTCGAATTTATGTCCCGGTTTTTTCTCTCCATGAGAAAATCGCTGGACCTAGAGTGCTCAATGAAGCAAAGAACGTAAGTGACTATTCTGAATTAGTGAGGAATAGCTAAAAAGCTCTTCAGTTCAAAAATATTTAACCAGCAGAAGAATAATACGGAGACGTGTCAGAGTGGTCTATCGTGCTTCCTTGCTAAGGAAGTGGGGTGTTAAGCCCCCGGAGGTTCGAATCCTCTCGTCTCCGCTAAAACAAAAAGCACCCAAAAGGGTGCATTTTTGTAAGCGGAGACGAAGTAACAGTCCGGGGGACTGTTACGCGAGGATTCGAAGAGCTTTTGAGTCAGATTGGGAGCGTAGCGAACCAATCTGTCCAAAAGGTATACTGGTCATGTAATGACCGAAACTCCTCTCGTCTGAATTCCCACTTTGTGATAAAGTGAGACACCTTCAAATAATCACGGAGAGTTGGCTGAGTGGTCGAAAGCAGCAGTTTACTAAACTGCCGAGCCCTAACAGGCTCCAAGGGTTCGAATCCCTTACTCTCCGCTAATACAAAAAAGCACCTGCAAAGGCGCATTTTTTTAGCAGAGAGTAAAGTAACAGTCTGGGAGACTGTTTCGTGGGATTCGAAGCCCGATTGAGCTGGATTATGAGCGCGGTGAAATAATCCAGCCAATTGGGATACTGGACATGTAATGACCGAAATTCCCTTACTCTCCGCATCATCGAGCTAGCACGAGACACTATATGATGTAGAATATAAAGTATATGAAAGAATTTATTAAACAGAACTTTGCGCTTGTCATAGCTTTTTCTTTACCTGTGTTACTTATTGTAGGGATTGCACTTAGTGCTTACCTACCTTCCTTATTCATTTCTACTAACTACAACTTTGTATATTCATCTTGTGCAGATGGAACTAATAATTATTATTCTTATCGGTGTGATAACTATCTCCAGAAGCGCTACTCTGTAGTTGACGGCCAGCTGGTTGTGAACGATGTTGATCCAACTCAATATTCAGACAATGACGGAATACCTGATGTTAAAGAGGGTTATACTGCACGATTATTCCTTCATAATACGAAAAGTAACGAAACTAGAGAAATTACGTTGAAAGAAGCTGCATCTCTTAACCTTAACGAGCTTATAACATCTCCCGATGGAGTATCAGTATCAAGTCACTATGATAGAGGGGCGGACTTCTTCTTGCTATTTGATGGAGGTTCAACATATGGTCATTATCTCGTAAAAGGAAATGCAAAGAGTAAGCTGAATTTAATTAATGACGAAGATCGTTACTCTTATCGAAACAATTTTCAATTTATTGGCTGGACATTACCAGGAAGAAACTAATATTTATTTATGGACAAGGAACAATTGCTTCAAGAGCTTTCTTCAAGTGTTGCTAGTGGGGAAGTGACTCGTGATGAAGTTGTGCAAAGATTAGGTTTGGCACAATTAATACAACCAGCATACGCTGACCGTATTGAAATAAAAGAAAGTCATCATTTTTCAGTAACTAAGATGTTATATGTTTTAGGAGCAGGTGTTGTGGTTATTGGAGTTCTTTTTTTCATGGCCCAGGTTTGGGATGATATGGGAGCTTTTGGACACATACTGATTACTTTGGGACTCGGTCTATTGGTCACTCTACTGGGATCCATGTTATTAAAACAAAAGCCGGAAGCTAGTCTAGGCACTGTATTTCATTTTATTGGTGGGATGCTAATACCTGGAGGAGTGATAGTCACTCTTGATGAAATGAACTTAGATACAGAATGGTCGTTTGCACTAATCTTCGTCGGTGTTTTTGTGTTTTATTTAATTTTAAATGCTGTACATAAAAATGCAGTTCTGACTTTCTTCGCTATTGCCAATGGAACAGCAGCAATTTATCTAGTCTCCAACGCTTTGTTTGATCCAATATTGGAATATAGAGATATGGAAGTTTTGTTTCAGTACATAACCATAGCACTAGGTGGAAGTTATATGTTACTTGCATATTCATTCAAAGACGGATGGAACAATAAACTCATTGGAGCGTTGAATTTTTTCGGAATCACAGGCCTTCTTGGGGCCGCTTTCATCAGAGTGCTTGATTCAGGAATATGGGAGCTGTTCTATTTCTTAGTTGTTTTTGGGGCGCTTTTCTTATCAGTCTATATGAGGAGTCGAATTATTCTAATTATGAGCACTATTTTCTTGATTGTTCATATTACTTATATAACAAGTGAATATTTCGCCGATTCACTTGGCTGGCCTGTAGCACTTGTACTTCTTGGATTTATGTTTATTGGCCTTGGGTACGCATCGATAACAATAAATAAAAAGTACATAAATGAACCTCAATAAACTTTGTTGTTTAGTGACACTCGAGACACTATCAAATTTAATTCCAGGTATTAGCTAATCGGTCAAACCTACCTTGACCGACCACGGTTCGCACCACAAGGGTATTTCCATTTTTATATTCCTGCCAGTCATTAAAAATTAGGTCAACTCGCGACAACCCGCCTTAAGGGACGAGTAGTCCCTTAATCGTAAAACCACGTCTATTTGTAGTCGTAGTTTTAGGTTCGAACGTAGTAATAGAGTCGAATGCTGTTTTCAGGCAATACGGCCCTAACAAAAGCTTAAAGTAGGTTAGAACTTTTTATTTATTTGTTATACTTAAGCGAATGAAAACTTTCTTTCACAAACTGATTTTGTGGTTACCTCTTGGGTTCTTGCTCCTTCCGTTTGCAGATACTTTCTTTCTTCGTGAGTATGTCTTTAATAACGCAAGACATTCAGTTTTGCCAACGTATGCGTTTATAGGGCTGGTATTATCTATCCTTTTGGCAATGTTCATTGAGATGAGAAATACAGGACATAAGTCAAAGGTTCGACTGGTTTATAGGTGGTACATTTCAATTCCTTTAATCATAATTGTTATTTTCTTGGCACTTGCTTCAATGAGCAGATAAATGAACTAGGTGTTGCTATTTAGTAAGTCAGGAATCATTACTTTTATATCGTTTTCAATATAATAGGTTTGAACAACCTCAAAAGTAGCCCGCATAAAAAACACCCGTAAGGGTGTTTTTGTATAAGCGGAGAGTAAAGCAATAGTTCGGGTAACTATTGTGTGGGATTCGCACCACAGGAGTATTTCCATTTTTATATTCCTTCCAGTCATTAAAAAATAGGTCATAAGATTTTGAGGTAGATTCGAGTTAGCGAAGAATATATCCAAAAGGTATACTGCTCGTGTAACGAGAGAAATTCCCTTACTCTCCGCATCATCGAGCTAGCTCGAGGAACCTTATTTTAACTAGTATTTTAGAAGTGTAGTTTTGATAGTGTTTGAGACACCTGAACTTTTAATAGTGTCTAGCGCTATAGCAATAAAGGGGTCAGGAGCATTTATGCTATGATATTTAAATGCCAAGAGCGCAGAGGGTAGACATAGCAGACTATAACTACCATATAATTAATCGTGCAAGCGCACGTCTTACACTTTTTGAATCAAAGGATGATTATGGAGTTTTTGAGTCAGTGTTGGTGGAAGCAGTAGAAAAATATGATATGAGACTCATTGCCTACTGCTGCATGCCAAATCATTTTCATCTCATTTTGAAGCCAAGAAATGATGGTGATTTATCTAAATTCATGTACTGGTTCTCAATGACACTGACGTTACGCTGGCATGCTATAAAGAAAACACTTGGTTCGGGACATATCTTTCAAGGAAGATATAAATCATTTCTTGTGCAAGATGATGATCATCTTCTCACGGTGATTCGCTACGTCGAACGTAATCCATTAAGAGCAAAATTGGTAAATGGTGTTGATGAATGGAAATACTCAAGTTTGTATCGTAGGGTGCATGGGAGTGTTAAACAAAAAAAGCTACTGACCACACCAGACACTGCGTTACCAGAAGACTACATGTCATTCGTACAAACACCTCTGACATCATCTGAGCTTGAGTCTGTACAAAACTCAGTGAATAAAGGCGTTCCGCAAGGAAAAGAAACATGGAGGGATACCATGGTAGATAGATTTAAGTTACAAGCGACAATGAGGGGAAAGGGTAGACCAAAAAAATGCTCCTGACCCCTTTCTCACTGACCCCTTTCTCAAAAAAATGCTCCTGACCCCTTTCTCTTGACCCCTTTCTCCTTGATATAATTAAGAACATGAAATATCTAGGGCTAGTTATTCTTTGTGTACTTTTTATAGTATTTAGTTACTTTGAGTTTTTTAAAGAAGATACAGAAACTGTTACGCAGAACATCGTTCAAGCTACAACTGATAATGATCCATTTTCCATTGTTGATCGGCGGGGCGTAGATCTTGGTCAAAATTTTGCAGGACAAGGGCTTGGCCCCCTATTAACTGAGATTCAGTCTACTGACTTGTTAAATAATCAGGATATAAAATTATCGATTGATAGTGAACTACAGTCGTATGTGTACCGCGTCATGGAGGAGGTTGCTTTAAATGCTGATTACGTTGGAGGTGCTGGGGTGATGATGGATATTAAGACTGGTGAAATACTTGCAATGGTGAGCTATCCTGAGTTTCAACAAAATAATAAACCTTCAATCAATAAAGTGACAAATGGTTTATACGTACCAGGATCAGTAGTTAAACCATTTGTAGCAATTGGTGCATTGTCAGAAGAAATAATTAGTCCCGAAAAAGAGATCTTGAGCACTGGTTCAATTGAGTTACCCAATCCGTATCAAGGCGGTGATTTTTTAGTTTTTAATGACTGGAAAGCTCATGGTTATGTTGATATGCGAAAAGCGATAGGTGTCTCCTCGAATGTATATTTTTATGCGGTAGGAGGTGGCTATGAGAATCAAAGAGGTTTGGGGATCGAAAAGGTGGAGGAGTACCTTCGCATGTTTGGGGTTGGAGGTCTTACAGGCATAGATATTTTGTCTGAAAGTGAGGGTGTTATTCCTAATCCTAAGTGGAAAGAAAAAAAATACAATGGTGCAAGTTGGCGTTTGGGTGACACTTATCTAGCATCAATTGGACAGCACGGATATGAGGTCACACCCCTACAACTAGTTAGAGCCGCAACAGCCATCGCCACTAATGGCCAGTTAGTTACACCGTCAATATTACATAAAGATGAGTTTGTTCAAGAAAGCACTTCCTTGCCAATAAAAGCAAGTAACTTTAATGTTGTTAAAGAAGGTATGGAGTACGCTGTAATAAATGGGACAGCGGCCGGCCTTTATATGGATGGCTTGAGTGTTGCTGCAAAGACCGGGACAGCTGAAGTTGATACAGAAAAAGAATATATTCATTCGTGGGTTATCGGCTATTTCCCTCACGATAAACCAAGGTATGCGTTTACATTCTTTTTAGAACAAGGTCCTTGGGGAGAAGAGGTTGGATCAGTTGCTGTTGCAAGCGATGTTCTGACTTGGATACGAGATAATAGGCCAGAGTATTTTACCCAGTTTTAAACCATTATAAGCAAGAGTTAAATGATATACTCAACTAAAGAGATAAGCTTTTTTATATATGGAAAATGAAGAATACAATAATTCTAATCAAGAAACAGATCCGGGGATTCAAGAACCGAATATGGAAACTCCGGTGCCAGAGCCTGAGGTGTTGAAGAATGGTGAGAACAGCCCTGATCTCGGCAATAAGAATGGCCTACGTATTTCTATAAAACTACTTGTCAGCTTAGCTCTCGCTGTAATAATAATTGTTGCGGGAGTATTTTTGTATAATTCCCAAGACAAGCACGTAGCTGTAAAGCAGTTTACAAACGTATATTCCTTCGTCCCTGAAAAGATTTCTAAAAGTGCACCTGTACAGATAAATTTACCTGATGGTGTGGATGAAGAGACAGCCCGTGCCAGTATCTCATTTAGTCCAGAAGTTGACGGTTCGTGGAAGAGTGAGGAAATTGATGGTGTGGTTATTTTTGAACCAAAGAAACCACTTAAAAGTGGCGTGTACTATGCTGTCAACCTGGATACAGGGTCCATACAAATGTCTGGCGATTTTTATGTAGATGAAGATCCTCAAATTGAGGCTATATTTCCTGGATCAGATAGTGAGTCACATGAAGATAGTGAAATAACTATTGTATTTAATCGTCCAATGGTGCCACTTACAACATTAACGGAACAAGAGAAAACGGAACTTCCAATAACGATTACTCCAGAAACACCAGGTAAGTTTAAGTGGATTAGTACTCGTAATTTACAATTTGTACCCGAAACGACACTCATTCCGTCATCTGATTACACAGTGGAAATAAAAGATGGTTTGTATTCTCTAGATGGTCTAGCTATCGCTCCAGTGATTCATAATTTTGTAACCCGACCACTTCGTTATGAATATGTATCAGGTGAGCAAATCGGATATCGCTCACCAATAATAATTGATTTTAATCAGCCGGTAGATCTCGATAAGTCCAAGAAGCAAATCAAAGTGGAGAAAGAAAATGAAGGTAACGTGAGCATTGAGGTTGAGTACGGGGAGGTGACTTACTATGATCGTGAATCACGTAAATATGTTACAGAGCCTGATTCGAGTAAGCTGTTTGTGTATCAGAAAAAAGATTCCAACGGACGGAGTAATCTTTGGGATTTTGATACCACATATAACGTATCTATCAGCGGGGCGGTTCCACTCGCTGGAACTAAAGATTTAACCGAGGGAAGAAATACGACAGTTTCAGTTCCAAATATTGTTGAGAATACAACGGCACAGTCTGAACGGTCGTCTTTAGTGCAGCCAGATCTTTTTGATCCGCAAGGGACATTGACCGTCTCATTCTATGACGATGTAGATAAAGATCGATCTGATATAGAGATTAAAGGTCTCAAAAATATTGAATATGGAGAGGGGTGTAAGACTGACGAAAAGGGTAATGCTGTACGTCTTGGTTCTGGCTGTGATATGGAGGATGACAAAAGAACACTTATCTTTTCGTTTAACGCTGATGTTTTTACGACAGATGAATCATTCAATCTTGAACTCAAGAAAATAAAGACCCCTGATGGTTTTCAGATAAATGCCGACCCAATTAATATCCCGCTTAAGACATACCCATCATTCCAGATTTTGAATACAGTCCCAGAGAATGGGTCTCAAAGTGCTTCTGTAGGGAGCGGTATATATATGTGTACTAATGTACCGCTTAAGTCTCCTGAAGAAGGATATGTAGACGAATTTCTAAGTACAGAAGGATATATTGTCTACGGAAAAATGCAGAAAACTCGGTTTATTGAACGAAAAAGTTCCTGGGATCAGTGTAATTCAGGAGAATTTGAGACATGGTTCCAGTATGGACTGCTTCCGGAAACAGATTATTTTTTCAACTTGTCTCTTGTGGATTCTTTTGGACAGAACGCTTCAAAGGGGGTGAGTATTAGAACTGAGGCTGTGGAATCGAAATATACCCGCTTCCACAATATGCAGAAGCAATACAACGTGACTCCTTCAGACCGTACTAATTTGACATATGCAGTTGAAAATCTTGAATACGTAGATATGCATATCTGTCGAATGGAACCAGAAACTTTCCTCGAACGTACTGTTAATAGAGCAGACAGATTCAACTCACCGCGAAGTGACGGATGTACACAAGTAGTCAGTGAAAAGATACTGTTACCTGCTCGATACTGGGTAAACAACTATTTCCAAGTTAATCTCGCGGACCACTTCACTGACACACGAGGGCACTATATTATTACGTTTAGTAATCCGCTTTATAAAGAGACATACCGAAATCGGCAACTGTACGACCGAACGTATGTGAGCGTGACAAATCTCGCTGTTGGTAAAAAAGAAGTTGAATACTCTGATGACGCATACGGCGTATCTGAAAATCCAGCAAATGACAAAGTGCTTGATCAGACTATTGATGCTTCAAGTAACTTATATTGGGTCAATAATAGCAAAACTCTCGCGGCTATTAATGGAGCTTCGGTTGTACAGTACGAAGGGGGTAACAATAAGAATTTTGTAAGAAAGACTTCAGGGTTTACTAGTCCAGAAGGAATAGCTCGTGTCGGCATACACAATGATTTGGTTGGTGCTGTTGTGCGATCAGGGTTAGATACTGCGGTCATTACAGATTGGGCAGACACTTTAAAAGGTGCTGGCAAAACACGCGATGCTTCACGAACCTATGTGTATACCGATCGTCCAATATATCGCCCTGGTCATACGGTTCATATTAGAGGTATCGACAGAATTGGTTTTGATGGAACCTATGAGGTGTGGGGTGAAGGTCAGGTAAAGTTAGAAGTCTTTGATTCCGGAGGTACGCGTGTATACGAAACAAACCTAGAAGAGAACGAATACGGAACCTTTAATACAGAGTTTGAAATCCCATCGGACGCACCACTTGGTACGTATAGAATTGAAGTATTTGGTCAGAGTTCAAGGTTTGATGTGGAAGAATATGTTCCCGCAGCCTTTAAGCTTGAAGCTGAGTCGAACAAAGAAGAGTTTGTAAACGGCGATAACATGAAAGTTGAGGTCCAGGCAGACTATTACTTTGGAGTTCCATTAGGCGAAGGGACTGTATCATACTCAGTTACTGCTCAAAACTATTACTTCGATCGGTACACTGACGAATACTTCAATTTTGGACGATCTTGGTATTCCTGTTACTCATGTGGATATGGAGACGATTTCCTCTTTAGAGGAGAGACTACACTAAATGAAAGTGGAAGGGCCGTCATAGAAAAAGAACTTAAGTTTGAAGATTTCTTTGATGATGTTGAAAGTGAAGGAAGTAAGCTTGTGACCGTCTCGATTACCACTAAGGACATTAACGGACGTTCAGTTTCAATGCAAAAATCCTTCATCGTTCATAAGGGTGATTTCTACATTGGAGCAAAGACTGATAGATACTATAGAAGCGTAAACTCGCCACTGACACTTCGAGTTAAGACAGTTGACCCTAAAGGACAGCCGATCTCTCTTAAGAGTATTGAACGGACTTTGTATAAAGTTAATTGGGAAACATTTAAGCGACAGGAAGTTGATGGAGGATTTTACTACCGATCAGAAAAGAAACTTGAAGAGATATCCAGCGAACGCATCAAGACAGACGATCGAGGTGATTATAACGGAGAACTAACCTTTGCAGAGGAGGGGCAATATGAAGTCCATGTATCTAAGGACGACGAACGTGGTAATAAAATTAAGACAATATCAAACATATATATCTATGGCTCACGTTCAATTTCTGTACCACCAAACAATAATTATGAACTTGATATTGAAGTTGAGAAAACTGATCTTGATGTAGGTGATACCGCTTCACTTCTCATTAAGTCGCCATACGATACTGCCAAGGTTCTAATTACCGCTGAACGGGGTACAGTTTATGACTATTGGATAGCAGATATTAAGGGAGGTTTGTATCTACACGAGTTTCCTATCACAAGCGAATATGCTCCAAATGTCTTCGTCTCAGCATTACTTCTTTCTCCTGACCCAGAAATTAAGTACGGAAGTGTTCGATATGAAATTGGAAATGATGAAAACGAACTGAGTGTTGAAGTGACTTCTAACAAAACCCACTACCTACCAGGAGAAGAAGTTACTTTGAGTGTAGAAACCAAAGATCATACAGGACGATTGATACCAGCCGAAGTCTCTCTAGCTGTTGCTGACCTATCGGTCCTTGCTCTTAAGGGTAATCCTAAGAAAAATCCCGCATTGTTCTTTTACGATGGTTTCCCGTTGTCAGTTACTACAGCAAGTAACATTAAGAACATCTTATATGAAGTTGATATTCCGCTTGGAACAAAAGGTGGTGGTGGAGCAGATCCAGATGATTTGGCAAAGAAAAAGCGTGGTGTATTTAAGGACACTGCTTTCTGGGAAGCATCAGTAGTCACCGATCAAAATGGAAAAGCAACTGT
>JBLIOC010000017.1:0-22026 GCA_047639355.1 Minisyncoccia bacterium
GAGAGCTATACAGACAGCGGCAAGAATTGGTCCTAGTATCATAAATTATGTAATAACAAGTAAATGCAAATGATTTGCAATTGCTAGTCTAACAAACGTCTGCTAGAATGCAAATGACTTGCATATGACACTACGCATCACTCAAAAACGACAACAAATACTTGATGTTCTGAAGAAACAGCACGACACTCTTTCCGCTGCTCAGATACATAACAAGCTTCCTCAAATCGACCTTGTGACTATTTACCGTAACCTGGATTTGTTTGTGAAAGAAAAACTCATTAAACAGATTCATCTTGGAACAGATGAAGCTCAATATGAACACCAGCAGGAATCACACCATCATGCGGTGTGTGTCGAATGTGAAAAGGTAATTCACTTTACAGCTCAAGACACCAAGATACGTAAGCTGCTCGGGTTAGAAGATTTTCAAGTAGATGAAATTGAGGTTACCGTGAGGGGGATTTGTAATCATAAAAAAGCCGCTTAGTTTTTACACTAAGCGGCAGTAAGTTTTGAGTTTCCGGTTAGACTGTCCAGTGGAGAGTCTTACCAGCCCAGAACGGGACCAGTTCTTCATCTTTTCCAAAGGGAATAGATTCGGGAACAGTCCACGATTCTCTATGGATGGTTATTTTATCCTGGTTGGGTTTGAGTCCGTAGAACTCTGCACCAAAGATAGATAAAAAACTTTCCAGCTTATCTAGAGCGTTGCGCTCCTCAAAGGCAGTTGCATACAAGGGGATTGCATGCAGAGCTGTGTAAATACCGGCGCAACCACAAGCAGTTTCCTTTGCAGATTTTGTATGTGGTGCTGAATCAGTGCCACAGAAGAACTTCGGATTACCGCTAGCTGCAGCGTCCAAAAGAGCTTGCCTGTGTTCTTCCTCCTTCAAGACAGGCATACACTTATTGTGGTTGGTTTCAAATACTTTGCGATGTCTTTTGATTGATTTGCTATCTCTCCAACTAGAGAAGGGTCGTGCGAGGCTATAGGTTTCCTTTTTCCTTCAACCACAAGGTTGGGACACCCTGTATTAAGTTCCACTCCGTCGAAGCCAGTAGTTACCGCTAAACTAACTAGTTCTTTAAACTCAGTTAGAGACTGTACAGCAGCTACATTCAAGATTATGGCTTTTCCTGCTTTGTGGGCAATTCTAATCATCTGTGGGCCGATCTGTATAATTTTTTCGATACCAAGGTTTGGCATACCTAGAGAGTTGAGAGATTCACCGTCAAAAGTATTGCCGGGGTTTCCTTGTCGCTCTTCGGCAGTGATTGAACCTACAACTATGAATTGAGCTGCAGAGGCAGCAAGATTACTTACTTCCTTTACAGATTTACACCATCCAGCAGCGTTTCCTACTGGAAATTCTTTTGCTATTTTTTCAATGTACGACATTTGATTCTCCTTAGAGAGTTTAAAATGTTAGTGGGGAACTTATAGGACACAAGGTCTCAAAGCTATGGCCACACTACAACAAACTTATGTGTTTGTATACATGATTCCCTTGCAGACAGCAGACAGCAAAAATACCCTCAAAATACGTTGTTAAATAAGCTTTAGAAATCTGGGCGGCTACTAGTAAGTTTGAACTGTGTTTGAGGAGGGGGAGGGAGATACGGCGTTGTATATTCTCAGTTTCATTACAACACTGTCTCATCTCATGATACGATAAAGTTGTGAAAAGATATGTATCATTTATATTGCAACAAGCCTTTGAAGTCTGGGTTTGGTATCAGGTATTGTTACTTTTTCTAGGGAAGATTAATTATGGATATACCGCTGAACAGCTATTTGTGTATTACATGGTTAGTATGTTTTTAGCATTTGTTGCTATGGTAATAGTTTATTTACCACAACAATCTAAATTTGAGGGGTATAAAAAAGTAGAATATCAGTCGCTTAGCTCTGAATCTAGAAAGAGACAAGAAAAAACAGAGAGTATTTTATTAGGAAATGACAGAAAGTTAAAATTTTTAGACTATCTAGGAATCGTTTTTCTGATTGTCATGTCTGTCATAGTTGCACCAATGCTTTGGGAGACCGTTTTAAAGATTTTAACTAACAGTATTTTTCCTGTCATATCATTGTGGCTTATCTTTGGATTGTTCGTCTACAAAATTTTAGTGTGTTTAATTAAATTTAACCTTACTAAAGACCATATTGGCATTAAAAGAGAGACTGCCCAATTCGTAGGGCATGTAGTCGTATTTTTGACAGTTGTTTTGTTTTTAGCGTTCCTGGATGGAATTTATCTAGGAACGCTTTCTAACCAAAATTTTTTACTATTAGCTATTCCTCTCACCATTATGTTCAATTTTTTTCTTATGATGTACGAGGAAGGGAGAATACTGAAATATTGATTTAATTATTCATGGTAATATGAATAGATATTATTGACAGTTATGTTTAATAAGCACATTACACTTTTATGAAAAAAGAATCATCCGCTTGGAATATCGCGGCTACACACTTTTTGACAGCTGGGTTTTTAATTCCGTTTTTAACTTCGTTAGCTGTAGGTTATGGCTTGTCGACTGCAGGAATGGATGTTGAGTCAGTACCAATGCAGTTATTGAGCAACACAATTTGGTTGGTAAGTATTTGGCTTGGTGTTATGTATTCAGCAAATTATATTGCAAAAAAATACGTAGTCACCGACGCCAGTAAGATAGTCAACCTCTCCACAATTTACAGAATTGTTCTTGTCACCTTGTTTATTGGCGGTGGAATTTTTATGGCATCCGGTGATGCGGTAACTATCGACTCAACTGCCGCTACATTTCAGGTAGTGTTTGCGATAGTCGGTACGGTCGTCTTTTACATCGCTAGCAAAAAATATATAAAACAAGATAGTGTTGGTGTATAAGTAAACTAAGCAAAAAGCAAAAGTCTCCATCTGAAAAGTTGGAGACTTTTCTTTTAGATTCAGCTACAGACAGTATTCACTAAGATACTCTAAAAATATCGACAAAGTAACTACGGAGGACCGGGCTCAGTAGATACCTAACTATTTAACACCACGGGAATATCTTGAAAGAGTGGATGTGCGACTGAGGTGATTATTTACGTCATGTATCGCTTATCGATTAATGAACGTGATGGTGGAAGGACCAAAGTATCCGGTACCAGTAGTTAGATTCACTGGAGTGAGAATATCTGCACGGTAGAAGTTTTGATACTTGATAAGGGCTTGTTTGGTTCGGTTACCGAAGTAAGTGGTTTCGTTTCCTGGTGAACCAGCACCACTAGCTGACACAGTGAAGTCTTCAGCATTTAAGATTTTTTGCAGTTGCCGTACATCCTCACCGACTGCACCGAGAGTCAGGCTGCGGGTAAATGTAAAAGCATTTCCATCGGCATCGGTGTGGACCACTTTACCTTTCACACCAGCGATCAGCCCGGTGTCAGTATCTAGTTTATCTGGATTGAATCTAACCAAAGTACCAGCACTTACTGTCATGAACTTATTTGTAGTAGCAACAGTTAGGTACAAATCTTCATCGGAATTACTCGGATCAAAATTCACTTCTTGCCGCATTAGCCATTTTGCTTTGGGACTGTAGTCATTAAGAACTGGTACTTGTTTCAAGAAGTCAGAATCGACTAAGTTACTCCAGATCGTATCAACGCCCGGCACATAGAGTGGCTGGTCATTGAGGGTATATAGGTCAAAGGTCATCTTCTGCATATCGCTCTTTAGCGTACGCATCGGCAACTGTACTTCGTCAGTAGTAAACGAAATCTGTATAGGCGAAAGTTCACCCCAGAACCATTTCCCGAAGGACCGACCTTCGGAGAACAGTTTTTGGGTAATAACAAGATGAAACTGTATTTATTCTAGTTCTAAAAATTTATTAATTGCTGAGTATGTTTCTTCAAACGTAAATAAATTATTGTGACCAGCATCTTGAACTGTTGTGATATTTTTTTCTGTTTGTATTGAGTTATACAATCTTTCTCCTAGTTTATAGGGAATAATTTTGTCTTCCGTTCCGTGAATTATGGTTACTTCACCAGTGTAATTATTGAGAGCTTCAACATTATCAAGGGCATTGTCTACAAGAAGTGAAGTGGGATAAAACCAAAAACGTCCCCTAGCCACATCTTTTAGATCAGTGAATGGGGAAATGAGTAATAGTTCTTTTGGAGGAGCTATTGAAGCGTGATAAGTAGCGAAGCCCGTGCCGACACTTTCTCCTACAACAACAACCTTGTCCATATTTTCGCTCTCTAAGTAAGAAATGACATTTTTTACATCTTGCTTAATTAGTTCATGTGATGGATCCTGCGCATCGTTACTGAAGCCAGCATACTCCACAATTATGTAGCTGTAGTCAGCTTGAGTAAATAGATTTGCATAGAAATCACGATTACAAGCTGAGCCAGCATTTCCGTGATACAAAATAGCTACAGGTCCACTGGTTTTATTCACGTACATACGAGTCCCTTGGTAAGTGACTTTTTCAGCCTCCTCGAAATTAGAGCAGGAATCAAAATCTTGTGGAAATGGATGATACACGACACTCTCTTGTTTGAGAGTAAGAAAGACTCCAAAAGAAATATAAAAAACTGCAAAAATACTTAAAGCGATTTTGTTTCGTTTTTTCATACTAATAGTATATCAGGTCCCACTAAACCCAGTAGTCACTAAAAATACCCTAAAATACGTTGTTAAATCTGGCTTTTTAAATGGGCGTCGTCGTAGAGGAAGTTTTAACTGTGTTTGGGGGGGTGATACAAGTTCGAACGCCTCGGCAGGGTGAGAAGTGATTCAATATCACTTCGCAAGACCTTGTCTAGTATTTTGACGGCGGAAAAATACTGACTCCCTGTAAGGTATCTAGAAAACCCTTATAAGTCTACTTCAAAATGTTGGGCACCTACTGTCCATGGAATGGAACCAGTTTGAAGGGATGATGGTGGGATTGTTGGAGTTGGCTAGGGAAGTTTGACTTACACAAGATCAACCTTGACAACAATCGTGAAAAACCTATAATTAAGACACTTTTTCACGATTATTTTATGCCCAGAAAATCACATTCATTTACCCAGATAGACTCGTTGCGTGCTCGGTATGAAAAAGCCCTGCCTGGTAAAGAATCGCTAATACAGATCTTAAACGAAGCCGAAATATCAGAACATGTCTACAACTCAAATGCGATTGAAAACAGCACGCTTAGTCTCGATGAAACAGAAAAGATTTTGTTACAGATTGATCTTGACCGGTTTGTTAATGAGCGGGAAATCTTTGAGGCCAAGAATTTAGCAAAGGTAGTTTCGTACGTTGAGACGAAATCACAAGAAACAGAGCTATCATTAGATATTATCCTTTTCTTGCACAAGATGTTAATTGGTAATATCCAAGACGATATCGCTGGTCGGTTTCGAAATGCAAAAGAGTGGGTACGCGTCGGCTCCCATATTGGCGCTGACCCAAAAGAAGTTGAGAATCTATTACAAAAAATGTTGACTGAGTATGCTGGAAGTGTGACAGATTCAATTATTTCTAGAATTGCCTTACTGCATCTAAATTTTGAACACGTCCACCCATTTGTTGATGGTAATGGTCGCATTGGGCGAGTAGTAAACAATTATCAATTATTGAGGGAAGGATATGTTCCAATAAATATTACTTTTGTGAATCGGACACAGTATTACAACGCGTTTAAGGCTTTTGACGAAAAGGCTGATACAAAATTAATGGAGGATATTATTGGTCGAGCGCTTACAAACAGCTACCATAAACGATTGGCGTATTTAGAGGGGAAAAAAGTAATTACTTTAAATCAGTACGCTAAGCAAAATAAACTCTCTCACTCGAATGTCATCAATAAAGCCCAACGGCAGACCATCGACGCTTTCTACGAAAAAGGGGTGTGGAAGATCGGTATTTAAATCAACCCATTCTTAATGGGCACGTACTGACCTTGAAATGGGACCTGTGTGAAGATATGTGGTTGGAGGAGGAGAGAGAAAGGAAAGGTTGATTAAAAGAAAATGGATGGTCTGATAAGACAGTTGGGAAATATAATATTGAGTAGGTGTTGAAAGGGGGCGGGGAGACTAGGGGATGGTGGTCGGCTCTATTTAACCAGAGTGTTTTAAAAAGAATACTGAATAAATGCTCCTTTTAAGGAGTATTTGTTTAGGTGTGGAAGGTTGCGGGTGAAGAATGGTGGCTGACCCTGTTTACCAAATATATTACACCACACATTAATTTCCCGAAGGACCGACCTTCGGAGAAACAAATTTTTATGCGTACATGGTAGCTATTTCTTTTAATAGACCCCGTGATTTTTTAGCATTTTGTTATGCTTCTCGCTCAAGATTAAGTCTTAAGCATCCGGCTACAGGCGAAAATATAGACTCTGCTGAAATTGAATATTCAGATTATTTTAAAGGTGAAATAAGAGATGAACTTTACCTGGCAAGTAAAATACTCGATTTTGACTCAGACGAGCATTTTTTGAATAGAGTTATTGATGCCCTTGCCGAAAGAGATAGTTTCAATGCAAATCAAGTTCGTACAAGTCTTTCACCTTTGCTTAAGGTAAAAACTAGTTTGGGTCGGAAAAAAATTGAAAGGTTTATTTTTCAATTGTGGTCTTATGGAATATTAGGTTTTAAAAGTGAGAAGGAAGAAAAGATTATAAATTTTAGCTATGTAAACGCTACTAGAGGTTTAATTCAAGATAAGATAGATAGGACTATTTTTTATCTACACAGAGGTCTCTATTGGTTTGCTCAGAAAAGAAGAGATGATTAGTTATATATGCAGCTGACCTTCCTAGTCGCGCCGCCTAGGAAGCTTCGTGCCGTGAGCATGCGAAAGGTGTGAAGGGCGGGGGAGGTCGGCTGGAGTCTGTTATAACTTGGATATGTAACTCCGGAGTCCCGGTCTCCGGAGATGTTTGTTTCGGTGGGGAAGGTTGCTGGCGGAGAGTGGGGATGGTGGTTGGCTTTGTTTATCCAGAGTGGTTTAAAAAGAATACTGAATAAATACTCTTTTTAAGGAGTATTTGTTTAGGTGTGGAAGGTTGCTGGCAAAGAATGGTGTCTGACCCGGTTTATCCAAGGAAAAATTAGACCACAGATTTTTGAGTTTTATTGTCCCTGGCCCCATTTCCCCTGTAAGGAATGGTGGCTGACCCTGTTTATTCTGGCGTCATTTATTCCTGACCCCGTTTATTCACACATGGGATTTTTTGTTTTGGGGCGACGTCGTAGAGGATGTTCGAACTGTGTTTGAGGAGAGGGGTGATTTGATTCTGTATATTCTAATTTTTAAAAAGGTCTATATGCAAAACTAAAAGACTCCTCTAGAGAAGCCTTTGTAGTTCATGTATGTAGTCACGTACTTACTCAACAATGAGATATCCCACTTGACCTTTTTGTCTGTGAGTACTTATTGAACAGTAGTATTGGAATGTACCGACTTTATTTGCAATAAAGGTCACTGATGTTTTCTCGCCTTCATTAACACGAGTTGTCCTTGCACCGAACTCATCGATAACCCAATCATGAAATCCTCCAGTGCTAGTGAAGTTTATGGTCACAACATCTCCCTTCTTTACTTTAATTTCAGTTACATCGTAACTAAAATTAACCCCAGTCACGTCAATTACCACCTGATTGGGAGCTTCCTCTATAGGATCAGGAGCTGTCGGTTTCTTTCTAAGGTCAAAAGCAGGAGTAAAGATAGTACCGTCGCTAAGCTCAACGTTGCCATCAGGAAGAATAGTTGCGCCAGGAATAGGTTTCATAGCAACAGTCATTACTATCCCATCAGCCATTATGTGCGCTCCAATAAACTTATCTTCAATCTTAGTTGTGTCCTTCTTCTCTTCTTCTGCAGTTTCTTTGTCTCCTGTCTCTGGTGTATCGGTGACAGTATTCACTTCTTCTTGTGTAGAACTGTCGGTGTAGGTTACATTTTGATATACCAGATATCCGCCTACTGCTACAGCAAATACGACCAAGGCTTGAAGGTATTTGTTTTTCATACTTTTCCTATTCTTTATTATCTGAGATCGAATTCTGGTTCAACAATGTCTCCATCTTCAAGCATAATCATGCCGTCATCAGTAATTGTCGCACCGTGAACTTCTTCGCCATCACCATTCATGATAGTTCCGTCATTCATTATATGAATACCGTGAATGTCCTCATGATGTTCACCTTCTTCTGTAGAATCACCGTTCTCGTTAACTTCACCGGATGGAAAAACTATGACTTCCTCAATCTCGTGAGAAGAAATTCCAGTCTCTTCTGCAATCGCAGCAACAATTCCTGTTTCGTCTGAGTAGGGAATATCATCAACAAAAAATGTAACTAAATCTTTTCCAGCTTCTTGAACATGTGCATGGGTTTTGTTGCTGTGAATTTCTACCCAAACAGTTAGTCCTTCTGTGTCACTCTCGTGTTCATGACTGTCATCGTGAACGTGTTCGTCAGACATATCAGCTTGCTGTTGAAGTAGTTCTATAAGCTGTGCAAGAACAGCAACGAGGGTTTTCATTTGTGTAATTCGTGGGCTGTCTTCTGAGTCGTCACCTTCATGTGTGCCTTCGTCGCTGTGAATTTCGTCCGAGTGACTGGTCATGTCTTCATCTGGGTGGGCTGCAAACACAGGAGTAAGAGATAGGCCAAGGGCTAATATAACTGCAAGTGCGAACGCTATAAAGCGTGTTGTAATACTAAGATTCATATTTTTATTTCTTGTTACTTGATTAAAGTTCAACTAAAATTAGTTTATAAATATAATGTGCTAAATAAATATCTTAGGGGAGCTTTGGGTGCAAAATACCACGACCGAAACACAGCAATAAATAACCAAAAATTGTAAACAAAACTTCTTTTCTTTTTCTAAAAAAGACTGAGTACCGTAATTTTATTTGTGAAATAAATTGTGGCCAGCCACCGAAGAGAATAGTTGTCATCCCAGTACCAAGTAGCAATAAGGAGGCTAATATTACAAGAAGTTTCTTTTCTGCAGCGTGCATATACTCACCCAGAACAAGTGCATCACCCTCAGCCTTATGTTGTTCGCCAGAATGGTCATGTGAAACCTGAACAGAATGCAGACCTAATGAAAAAAGTAATATTGCGGAAACTAATACAAATAGTATTTCTACAAGAAATCGTTTGTACGTACTCATACTAAAAGTATACCAGCTCGGACCTCAGGTAGGGCATCCCAAAAAACTTTTATAAAATTTTGGGCGACGGCGTAGAGGATGGCGCCCTAATTTTTAATGACTGTAGGGAATGTAAAAATGGAAGTACTCTTGAGGTGCGAACAGTGTTTGAGAGAATAAGCGAAACAACTATCTATATTACGAAAATTTACAAGCAAGACTTAGCGTGTAAGGCGTGAGGTAAGTTGTTAATTTTCTAATTGTACCAATCGGTCTGTTTGGTATATACTGTTCGAGTGAATGTAAAACACGACAAAGAAAAAGTGCTCTCAAAAGGGATTGAGCTATTTTGGTCGAAAGGATACAACAGTCTCGGTGTGGCAGAAATTTGCGAAACCACTGGAATGACCAAAGGGGCTTTTTATAATGCATTTGAAAGCAAAGAAAACTTTCTGCTTGAAGGAATTAAGAGTTATGGGGATTCGTCAGCGATTACTCAACAAGCGCTATTGTCATCTGGTGGTGACAAGGCTATAGATAGACTCCAAAACTTTTACGACAAAATGTTTAATTTTCAGTCCAAAATGAATTATCGCGGATGCTTGGTTGTAAACATGGTGTCGGAACTCAGTACTGAACACCCTACTGTAAGAAAAGCTGTTGCTATAGAGCTGGATAGATTTATAGCAAACATTGAACCTATTGTAAGAGAAGCACAAGAAGCAGGAGATTTAAAAAGCGACATTGACTCAGTCGAGTTAACCAAACTGATACACAGTACCTTTATGGGCACGCTCACTAGAGCAAAAAGTCTGAAGTCAAACGTTGCGGGTAAAAAGACAATGAAATTACTTATTAATTCACTATCCAAATAATTATCATGTCTAAACACGACAAAATCTCGGTCTTTATTTTATTAGTAGTAGCAATCCTCGCGCTAGGTTACTACTTCATAATGTTGTAGCAATAATAACTAATATAAATATATGGAAACAGAAAACAAATGCACAGTAATTATAGAAGCAACACTAAACGAAGGTGGGATGGGTATACCTGAGTTTAAAGAGTATTCGGAGAAAGCAACTGCTCTTGGAGCAGAATACGGTGCGATTCCTGTCTCCAAACATATGATTGGAGAAAATCTCGGTCAAGGTGAAGCTCCACACGTCGTATCTATCGTAGAATTTCCTTCAAAAGAAAAGGCAACCGAAATGATGTGTAGCGAAGAATATAAGAGCTTATTCCCACTACGAGAAGCGGCATTCAAGGAAGTGAAAATACTAATCACTAAATAATAAACCTATGACTGAAGACAGGGTGAATTCCGAAGGAAGAGAAGGTACCCTGGGGCAAAAATGCATTGTAGTTTTTGAAGCAACGTTCAATGAAGGAATGGCTGGGTCTGAGATACAAAAAGAATATTCAGCAAGGTCTGTTGCTAATGCTGAAGCGTTTGGTGGATTTGTTCCAGTAGCAAACTATAATTTTGAACAGAATTTAGGAAATGGGTCGATACCCGACTTTATAGTAGTAGTTGAATACAAAAGTAAGGAAAAAGCTGTGAAATCATTAGAAAGTGAAGAATATCAAAGCATTCTTCCTCTAAGAGATCAGACTTTTAAAGAAGTAAAAATATTAATCACTAAATAAAATATATGAATCCTATCCTTTTAGCGGCAGTCGCACTGGTAGTAGCTTTTGGTGGATTTATTCAGTACTTTAGAACCATTCCAAGAAACAAAGTCCCAGAAAACCCAATAGCATTAAAACTCTTTTCTGTTCTCGGGATCTTAATAGCTCTAAAGGCTTTGCACCTTGTAATTCCTGGAAGTATTGGTTCGGTCATTGCTGTAATTGTTTTATCATTTTTTCCTATCTTCTTGGGCTCGTTTATTCTCTGGGTGCTTACCCAGAGGAAAACACCAATTGGAGACATCAAAGTAAAAGTTGGAGATACTCTGCTTCCTTTTACCTCAATCACATCTGACGGAGCGGTATTTAACTCAGAAGAACTGCGCGGGAAGCGAACTCTACTGAAGTTCTATCGAGGTGGATGGTGTCCATACTGTTGTGCAGAGCTAGTTCTTTTTAAAGACATGAGTTCAGACTTGAGTCAGTACAAAGTGAACGTAGTTGCACTATCTAATGATACTGCTGAAGAAGCTCATACCCACAAAGATAGAGATGGTTTAAACTTCACTATGCTCGCTGACCCGGAGTTGACTGTAATTCGACAATACGGAGTAGAACATCACAAAGCGCTTGGTGGTCACACTAAGGATGTAGCTTTCTCAATTGGAGGGATTCCTTTCTCGACCAAACTTGGATTTAAATCAATGTCTATTCCGACGTCACTTCTTGTTGATGAGAACGGTGTGATTCAATGGGTTGATCAGTCTGAAGACTATCGATTGCGAGCAAGCAAAGAAGCTGTGATGGGAGCAGTAAAAGCAGCGTTTGGAGTTAGTAACTAATGAGCTATATGGCAGCAGAAAAACCTAAATCATATTGTGAGTTTGTCGAACACCTTGAAAAAGACAATGTCCACCGCAAGTATCACGATACACAATACGGCTTTCCGATTGATTCAGATAACGAACTGTTTGGTCGATTGGTGCTGGAAATAAACCAGGCAGGACTTTCTTGGAACACGATTTTGAACAAGCAGGAAAACTTTAGAAACGCCTACTCAAAATTTGACATCAAACAAGTTGCGAATTACAAAGAGAAAGATATACAGCGGCTATTGAGCGATTCTGGAATCATTCGAAACAAACTGAAGATTGGTGCAGCTATATTTAATGCACAGCAAATTAGTAAGCTTCAAAAAGAGTTTGGATCCTTCAAAAACTGGCTAGACGCTATGCATCCCAAAACGTTAGAACATTGGGTTACACTCTTTAAACAAACTTTTAAGTTTACAGGCGGTGAAATTACCAAAGAATTTCTAGTAAGTACAGGGTATCTCAAGGGTGCACATGTAGAGGGGTGCCAGATGTATAAGAAGTTAGTTAGTACAAAACCCATGTGGATTATTGGCGGTAAACAGACTAATCATTAAATAATAAATGTATGAACAATACAAAAACACATACGTTACTTCCTCAAGAGAAACACGGGCCGCTTGAAAAAGTCTTCGATAACATATGGATAGTAAAAGGTGGAAGTAAGCTACCTATGCCTGTTCGAGCACTTCTAACCAAGACGATGACCATCCTACGTAATCCAGAAAATAACGAGCTGACACTCATTAACGCAATGCGTGTTTCGGAAGCTATGATGATTGAGATGGCAGACCTTGGTGAAATAAAAAACGTTCTAACGATTGGTGGAGGTCACGGGAAGGACGATGGTTTCTATAAAGAAAAATTTGGAGCAAAAGTATACGATGTGGAAGGTCATTCCTATACGCGCTCTCTAGACGGAAAATCAGAAATATATATGACATCTGATGTACAACTCACTGCGGAAAGCCCTCTCCCAATTCCAAATACGGAACTTAAAATTATACATACCAACAGTTCACCTGAAGGCGTACTTCATTTAAAGGTTGAAGGAGGGGTTTATATTACGGGTGATTCACTACAGAACACGCCTAAAGCAGATGAGTTTGTAAACTTTTTTGCAAAGCGCTTCATGAAGAAAGGCGGTTTCTTCAAAGCATACAATGTCGGACCGGCGTGGTTCGATAAAACACAGCCAAATGTTTCAGACTTTAAATCTGTCTTCTTAAACACTGACTATGACAACGTAATCCCAGGTCATGGCAATCCAGTTATAGGGGGTGCTAAAGATAAGTACCGTCCAGCTGTAGAGGCAGCTATCGAGAAACTACAAAGTTAGTCAAGATTACTTAAACAAAAATCCGACGCATACTTGTGTCGGATTTTCTTTTATTTACTATCTAGACTGTACATGACCTACAAATCAGCAGGAACGTTACACATAAGAACTAAAAAACAGACTTCTCTAGGTCTGTTTTTTCAGTTCCCTTATGGACAGTAGTCACTAGAAATACCACCAAAATACGTTGTTAAATCTTGCTTCTCAAAATGGGTGTCTTCGTTTACCTTGAGCTTTAAAAAGAATACTGAATAAATACTCTTTTTAAGGAGTATTTGTTTAGGTGTGGAAGGTTGCGGGTGAAGAATGTTGGTTGACACGGTTTACCAAACATATTACAACACACATTAATTTCCCGAAGGACCGACCTTCGGAGAAACCCATATAGATACAGTGTACCAGTAGTAGGTAGGGCTTTTCCAAAAATACTGAATAAATACTCTTTTTAAGGAGTATTTGTTTTGCAGTGGGTTACTTCTGTCCCTCGGGTGGGACCAGTTTGAGGAGATGTGTGTGGGGTGTTTGGGGGGAGGGAGGGTGGTGTTTGTTTGGAAAACGGTTTTATTCAGGAGGGACTCCAAAGTAAAGTAAGATGAACCCCGACACAATTTGAAGTAGAAAAATTATCAAGGAAGCGTTATTTGCTTGCTTTGCCATTACCGGCATTTTTTTCTTCCAGCCGTAATAGAATATAGCTCCTCCGTATACAGGATTGAAAAAACAGATAACCCAGACCCAGAGCTTGAGAGAAGAGGAAAGGGGTTCTTGTGTTACTTGGCCGTCAGGAACCTTTTTGCCTTCATGAATTTGAAAGAGGTAGGCAACAATGATGGCTGCTATGAAAAATATTTGCATACACAAATTATAAAATTAGTATTCTTCTTATTATACAACACAGGGTATAACCTTATGATAGGTTGTCGTATTAAAACACTAAAAATACGGTCTACGTGACATGTTGAACGATGGTTATTTATTTTTAAGTTTATTCATCTCAGTAATAACCTGTTCCGAAATCATTGATTTATCCCACTCTTGAATAAACTATTTTGCGCTAAGGAATGGTTCAGAATTATCATTAAACCCGGTTCGAGACAAATTTAGGCCAATATGAATAGTAACGTAAAATATTTCTTAAAAATAAGACATCTTCCACAAGAGAAGAAGTCTTATTTTCTGTTGGGCACCCACTACTCCTCGGTGGAACTAGTTTGAGAAATCGAGCTTGGGTGGTTAGGGGAGAGAGGTGTGGTGTTTAAGTGAAAGTTTTAACATTAATATCTGCGTGGTGTACATCATGTGAGACGATGTTAGAACTTCTTTCTCTGATTTACTTGTCTAATTTACTAGGTTTTATAGATCTCAAAAGTACTTCTTGGGCTCCGGCAAATATAATTGAAAACAGTAGAGTTAATTGACTACTAATGAAGAGGTGGTCGGCTTCCATATAAATTTTAGGAGTCTCAATAATACTCAAGACTATGAACAGCAATAGAACGACTATTATTAAGATTCCCTTTAGGGGATTCTTTTTTACTTTTTTTAATTTAAAAAGATTTCCGTATGAAAAAGCTGTGATTATAAAAAGAAAAATTTGTATCACAAACATTATTTTCAATACATCTGACGATATTAAGTCAAACTCTTTGTAGCTAAGTACTACTAAGAGAAGGAAAGTGTAGGTGTAATATGTCCTAGTTAGTTTGGAAACCAGCGAGTATGTGTGTTCTTTGTCTATGCCACCCCATTTACCCTTTCTTCTAAAAAGATAAATATTCTTTTCCAGAAAATTCTTTTTCATATTAAAAAATTATATCAGAGACTTGAACGATTAAACTGTAACAACAGGGCAGTTTAATATCGGTGTGCACCATGTGGAGCGACACTGGAACTCCTTTTTCAAAAATACTGAATAAATACTCTTTTAAAGGAGTATTTGTTTAAGTGTGGAAGGTGACTAGGGAACTGCTGAAAGTAAAACCTCTTCCGCAAGGGGAGAGGTTTTGTTGTGCGGTGGACACCTTCTACCCCGCGGGTGGGATCAGTTTTAGAAGGTTACATTTGGGTGGTTGGAGGAGGGGAGGGTTGTGTTTATATAAAAAAGCCAGGAGAGTGTTCTCCTGGCTTTGGTAAATTGCAGTTCGATTATTCTTATTCTTGCACCCCAAGCACAAAATAAGTTTTTCCATCCCAACCGTTTTTTAGGTAGATTCTTTTCTCCGTGTCTGTAAATCCAGAGCGAAAATCATATACTTTCTCGACAGGTTTTTCGATTAAACCTTTGTGAGCCAGTAAGTTTAGAAATCTTGGGTAGATAGCGTCGAACCGTATTTTAATTTCCCGAAGGACCGACCTTCGGAGAAAAAGAAATGAGTATAAATTGAACAGGAATAATTACGTGCCATAAAATCCCCAGAAGGGGATTTTGCTTTGGGACGACGTCGTAGAGGACGTTCGAACTGTTTTTGAGAGGTTGGGGGATGAAACAATCTATATTTCAAATTTTATTAATCACGTTTAAAAAACGTTTTTAACTTTAAAAGGATTAACCCAACTCCTTTGCCTAAAAAATAGAGGGCTAGTGTGTTTAGTGTAGTGGCAATAAGCATGACAAAAATATTTTCATCACTAATCCATGGATCCCAAAGAAAAAAAGACCAAGGGATAAGATAGAGGAGGTAAAAGAGACCGCCTAATTGACCAGATGGTCCTAATTCAGCAACAACTACACCAATTCCTAAAAATATATAAAGTAGTCCAAAAAGGATTCCAAAAAATGAATATTTACTCATAGATAGTATTCTAACACTATTAACTGGATTGATTTAGAATTGAAAATAGAAGTACTCTTGGGGTGCGAACTGTGTTTGAGGAGATGCAGGACGAGACAGTCTATATACCAATTTTAGTCCAGCAGAGATAATGGTCAGTTTTTGTGTTTATTATTCCAGAGTCAACCACCTTGAATTCATTTTTACAAAAAATATAATCCGTTTTTTTCTCGCCAGGTCTGGTCGGAGCTTCTGGTAAAGTATCTTTCATGTCTGACAATAGATTTTTATACAGGCCTGAGGCTGCCTTGTAGTTGAAATCACCACAAATAATTCCAGCGGATTCACACTTCAAATTCATGTAATCCTCCATTTCTTTAGAAAAAGACTTTCCATTATCAGTGTCATACGGTGTACCTAAAAAGGCGAGAGGTAACATTTGAATATTAACAAGAGTGCCAAAATCAAATTCCACAACCTGAAACCCCTTATCGTGTCTATCTTGTTCGTTTGGCAGCTTCAGTGGAAAGTTTGGGGTGGGAAGCGTGAAGTTGTCTTTTTTCCTAAAAGAGGATTTCGATAGTATGGCATTTCCTAAAAGATATTCAGGGTTGATATGTGAAGGAGAGTTGTCTTGTTCAAAACAAAAGAGGCCTCCCATTTCATTCGCTATTTCGTTGGCGATTGAGCGTTTGTTATTTATGTGAGTCTCTTGTAAACACACAATGTCTGGAGATAAATCCTTTAATTCTCTTATAAAGTATTCAACATCTTCAGGGTTGTATGCAAGCCATTGCTCCTCATCGTGTATTGTGTGTCCGCCAGCTATGTTCCATGTAGCGATAGTTATTTCCATATAAGAAGTATAGCAAAGTTCCTAATTCCCATTAGGATACAAAATATCAGAACTGAAATGTTGTTGTATACCTCCGTACAATGTTTCCCGAAGGACCGACCTTCGGAGAAAACTGTGGTTGAGGAATCAGATGAAATAATAGATTCATTTATAAGAATTGCTTACCCACTTTGGACAGAAGATGAGAAATTGTATTTAGTAGGCGGTACTGGAGACGGTGGCTATTGGATGCGAACTTACTATGAGTTCGACTTGCAAAACCATTTTGCAAAAAGTGTCTTCTCTGCAGGCGGGGTTGAGTGCCCAAGCAATACTTTTAGTATTTTGGGCGATACTTATTGGCTACATGATACACAAGTAGATTACGATGTGTGTTTAGATTCGCCACAAAATTCCAGCTCAGAAGGTTATGAGGTTTACGCAATTGATAGAAGCGACTGGTCACAGGAATTCGTTCAAATAGTAAATACTCAAGAAGATTTTATGGATCTGTATGCACAAAAGTTACCTAAAATCATTTTGGATGATTTTAACAGTCGATAACTTGAAACTCTTCAGTTCAAACTTCTCACTAAGGTATCTAGAAAATACTTATAAAACTTGCCTTAAAATGCTGGGCGACTACAGGGGATGGTGGTCGGCTTTGTTTATCCAGAGTGTTTTGAAAAGAATACTGAATAAATACTCTTTTTAAGGAGTATTTGTTTAGGTGGGGAAGGTTGCTGCAAAGAATGGGGGCTGACCCTGTTTACCGAATATATTACACCACACATTAATTTCCCGAAGGACCGACCTTCGGAGAAACATAGATATGCTCACGCAAAGAGTTTTCTTACAATGGGTGATTATGTGGGTGACCAGCTCCAAAATAAGAAAACGGGTGCTTTTTTAGATTTTATAACTGCTGGAGTTGGATTCATATGGGTAGTTGCAGGTTTTATCGGCGGAATAAAAGTTGTTGCCAACCTATTAACGTTTACGTATGAACATGCATTAGTGCTTACCATTTTGCTAATTGGTTCTTACATATTGATTTCTGGCTACCGTGTAGTTTTGGCTACAGATGTTGTGCAAATGTTGGTGATAATTGGTCTGCTCGTAATTGTTTTTGGGACGTTGTTTACGTCAGTTGATGTATCAACTGTTTCAACAACGTCAGTTGAGTCACTTCCAATTGTTTTGATTATAGGAATTGCTATTTTTGGATTCTTTACTATTTTTGGTACAGCCGATCGCTATCAACTAATATATAGCGCAAAAAGCGAAAAAGCTGCAAAGACTGGATTGCTGTGGTCAGTAGTGCCATTTAGTTTGGCTTTTCTACCTTTAGTGTTTATTGGTTTATTTATGCGAACGCAAGGTACTAATTTAGACCCAGATACAGTTTTTCTTACTTTTATAAACACCTTTACTAGCGCAAGTGTCGCTTCTATTGCAGGCGTGATGTTAGTCGCAGGTCTAATGAGTACTGCTGATACATGGGTATATGCAACAGCATCTCATTTTCAAACTGCTAGAAAAAAATGGGCAGGTAAGATTGAGACGATTTCCGTCTCGTCACTACGTAGTTCAATTGTGGTTTGTTTGGTTTTCATGGGAATAGTTTCCTTTTTCTTTCGTGATTTACTTGAAATTGCAATCTTCAGCGCTGCTCTTTTGGTCGCATTATCAATCCCGATGCTATACGTGATAAGTAATGGTGACAGTTCTGAAAGATTTGTACTAGCGGTCGTTATTTCTATTGGTGCAGTTATTGTAGGTACAGTGCTTCTTGGTGTGATTCCAGAGATTCTGTTATTCCCAATTGCAGCTGGCTCTTTAAGTTTGCTGATACCGGTAAAGGCACTATTATTTATCAAAAGATTATTTACGGTTCGAACGTTTCGGTAGGGTGAGAAGTGATTCAATATCACTTCGCAAGACCTTGCCTAGTATTTTGACGGCGGAAAAATACTGACAAGGTGTACAGTACCTGTAAGGTATCTAGAAAACCCTTATAAAACATACTTCAAAATGATGGGCGACGTCGTAGAGGACGTTCGAACTGTTTTTGAGAGGTTGGGGGATGAGACTATTTATATTCCGACATTTCCAGTGCTA
This sequence comes from Minisyncoccia bacterium, assembly GCA_047639355.1. GTDB lineage: Bacteria > Patescibacteriota > Minisyncoccia > Phycocordibacterales > UBA918 > OLB19. Next base: position 18,715 of record JBLIOC010000017.1, read on the forward strand.
TCGTGTGTAGCATTACGCTCCCTCATTCAAATGTGTCAAAGTTACTGTAGTCAGGTATTTCTTTGGTTACTAGATTAAGTTCCTGCTTGTCTTTGTAGTGTTTAAGCTTTTCTTCACTGTAATAAGTGTCCCAAAGTTTGTTAGTAAATTTATTTGTAGGGTCGAATAATTTCTTAAATTCAAAATATTCTACTAAGCCGGGATAAGCTTTGTGAATTTGATCATCGGTAGCATGAATTTGATAGGGTAGATAGTAAGTACCGTTTACAGCTATAACTTCGTCAATCATTTCCCTAGTCCACTTCGTGGCGTGAGCCTTTGCATCATCGTCAGTCCCTTGTTTGTAGTAAACAACAAAAGCAAAGCTTTCAGTTCGTGCCCAGGCTAATTTTGCTCCAGGATCTGCGTTTGAGTGCCTGATTGAAACATTGATAACATTTACATCATTATTATTGAAAACACGTTTCATCTCTGGAATCCAAGCATCCCAGTTTTCTACCGGAACAAAATATTCTTGTAGAACATAAGTCGTTCCGTATCTACTAGATGGTTCGAGCTCAGCAATATCGTAACTTGCTTCGTAATTTCTGCTGTGAACAGGAGAATCACCAGAATACAAAATGGGGTCAATTAGATGTTCTCTTATCCACCTGCCGGCTGGCCACTCACTCATGATTATCCAAGCGACACGTTCTTTCCAATATTCTGTACCTTGGGGAATCATTCGGTCTTCAGTGGTTGTTTCTTTGTCAGTCACAAACCAGCTAACTGCAGAGACAGAGCCGAAATTAGGCGGATAGATATGTCCGTTATGGAATAGAGCATCAGGGTTAGCCTTAACCTTTGTCATGAAATAATCCACGTATTCATCAGCGTCTACTTTTACTCTGTTTCGTTCAACGTTTACGTTGTCTGCAAGTTCAAGTGTTACGTCAGTAATAACTCCAATACCACCCATTCCACCGATGGCACTGTAATAGACATCTTTATTATTGTCGGGGGTAGCAGTCAAGACACTTCCGTCTGCGAGTACAGTACGAAACGATGTGATACTCATAATCATTGGACCAAGGCCAACGTACCTACCGTGTACGTTTACAGACAAGGAACCACCAACAGTAAAGTTGGAATAAGTCTGCATGATTTTTACAGACAAGTCATAAGGGTCAATGTATTCTTGGATATCCCGCCAACGGATTCCTGACTGAACGGTTATTTCTTTAGATGAAGTTGATAGAGAGATAACTTGGTTGTATCCACGCATATCAATATGTACTGTTTTTTCACTGGCAGTTTGGCCACCCATGCTATTTCGTCCGCCACCAATTGAAATGTGATCGTTGTTTTTTACCGCCTCAACAATCTCTTCTTCTGTATGAGGAGCGATAATACCCAATACTTGAATTGGATTCAGTTCAGTTACATCATTTATTATATTTTTGCTTGTATTCTCTAGCTCACGTTCTAACTTGTCTGGAAGTGGATTGGAGTAAGTAGAAATTGCGGTGTAAGCAAATGACAAAATTACAAAGCCAAAAAATGCTATCACTATACGTAAAACATTTTTCTTTGTTAAGAGTAAGTGCAAACGAGCCAGAAGTCCTTTTGCTAAACTAATTAGTCTTTTCATACAGCTCTATACCTTTTAGTGATTTTGTATGTGCTGCAGCCATTCAAAGTTATATATGCTGCCATATTATTTATGGGATCCTCTACGGAGGACTGGCCTCCGTAGATACATAGCATTGAAACAAGAAATCGTTTGTACTCACTCATACCAAAAGTATACCAGTTCGAACGTCTCGGTAGGGTGAGAAGTGATTCAATATCACTTCGCAAGACCTTGCCTAGTATTTTGACGGCGGAAAAATACTGTCAAGGTGTACAGTACCTGTAAGGTATCTAGAAAACCTTTATAAAATTTACTTCAAAATGCTGGGCGACGTCGTAGAGGACGTTCGAACTGTGTTTTCAGACTGAAAGTGTTACTATTTAGCAATGGAAGAATTTCAAGAAATTACCCAAAGAGAAGAGGGTAAGATTGAGTGGAATAAGGTCACTTGGTATTCACAAGTTCTTGCAATCTTACTAGGCATTAGTATTTTCGTTTTAGGATTTTGGGTGGGTGCACAAGGTAGGTCTAAAACTGAATTTCCACTTAATTCAACAAGTGTGGAGTTACTAGAATCTATTGATTCTAATAAAGAACCAAGACTTGAAAAGTCAGATATATCTATACCTTCAAATTATTCTACTTGGACTACAATTGGTACCCACCATCTAGGAGAATCCACGGATGGTCCTCAACTTGATTCGAGAGATTTTAACTTCAACAACGGTACGTACTCAGTTTCTTTTACGTACGGAAGAGGCGTTGATTTGGAGCATTCTAATTTAAAACCTGTAGAAAATGATGGGAGTAAGGGTAGTTTTGATGTTACTGCTTACTTTACTGAAGAAAAACTCTTCTGGTTGAATGTACATGACAAAGACGGTGCTCACCGACAAGATATATTTTTAGCATCACCTGAAGTCATAGGAAGTATTACTGCTGGAGAATATGAGTGGGAAGTTTTGGAGAGTACTAAAAATGGCTATTATGACGGTAATCAAGAGTACTTATACCGCACCAGTTTTGGTGATTACGTTGTGTATCTTAGTGCTGGCACACCTGTGCTTAATGAGGAGAGTAAAGCAAATGACATTATAAACACATTGTCATTTTCACTAAATAATTGAGACACCCCATCTTAATCTACTGTTCAGTGCTCTGTAAGAGTTCTAATTCCCATTAGGGTTATGAAATATCAGAACTGAAATCAGTATGTATATCTTCTTATATTGAAGATAATTTCGTTAGGGCGGCTACCGGGGTAATCTTTCTCTACGAGAACGGTACAGGTTTCGAATCGTACTTCGCTCCGCTCGTGCGATATTCTCAATCTCTTCGATTCCCGGGCGAAACCTAACGGTTTCTTAGCCACCCAAAACACAAAAACTCCCGAAGGAGTTTCTGAATTTTGGGCGGCTACTTTCCATGGGGTGGAATCAGTTTGAGGTTATTTGTATCGATTGATTAAGTGAGGCAAGGGAGGTGTTTCTATATTAATCTCTACCAACTATTCTTGCTTGATTACAACCCCAATGATCAGAGACCTATCAATCGGGCCATAGTGTCTTGAGTCGGAACTGCGAGTTCTGTTGTCTCCTAATATGTAATATTCGTTTTCCTTCATTGTTTCAGGATCTATATCATTGCTATCTTTAGCGTATGGTTCATTGAGTTCGATTTCAATTCCTCCAGCAGTAATG
>JBLIOC010000018.1:0-18710 GCA_047639355.1 Minisyncoccia bacterium
TAAGAAAAATAGCCTGCCTTGAGTTACCCCTATTGTAAATATGGTAGTACTCTCCTTCAACCAAAGCGACTTTTCTCTCTGACATTTTTAATATTATACCACACTGTTATTTCCCGAAGGACCGACCTTCGGAGTTATATACCACACTGTCATTTCCCGAAGGACCGACCTTCGGAGTTACATTTCCCGAAGGACCGACCTTCGGAGTTAGTTTCCCGAAGGACCGACCTTCGGAGTTAGTTAGACCTAAGTGGTGCTTCTGGTCTGATTTGCAAAGGGTGGCCCTTGGTAAATCGAGGAATATGAGACACACAAAAAGCCCCCGAAGGGGCTTTTTGTTTTTAGTCCTGGCTTACGCCTGAACCTTCTTCTAACTTAAACTTTCGTTTTTGTTATAACTTCTAGTTAAATCTAGTTAACCATTGTTACAACATCAGTTCGGAAGTCTGAAGCTGGAAGTGTAGTTTGGGTCTGTGTTGGAGCTACAGCTGTCGCCGCGAATGAGATTGAGTTCAATAGCATTCGAGCAGCAGTGTTAGCAACTCCTGGAGTGTAAGTAACTGTCAAAGTGAGAGTTTCAGTAGATCCTTCAGTAATTTCGAAGTATGTACCGTCGTCATCAGCTGTTGAAGTTAGAGTTACACTTCGTGTACCAGTAACTGAAGTAGATCCAGCACCGTCTTGTAGAGTGTAAGACACACCTGTTGCCGGGGCAATAGCGATGAATACATCCTGTTCGAAGGCTGTAACTTCTACTTCGATAACAAATGTTCCATAGTCATCAATAGCAGAGTCACCAGCAACGACATCTGCATCTACTGAGTCAGTAGTTATGTCAGCACCAGCAGTTCGTAGTGAATGAGCGTCTCCTGTAGCAGCTCCTGATAGGTCTGTAACATCGTCAGCACCGTCAGCATCGATAGCCGCTGTGTCAGCTGCAGTTACAGAACCAGTAACAGTCATACCTTCGTTAGTAACATCAAGTGACTTGAATCGAACCATAAGTTGCGCTTCAACTCGGTCACCAGCGTTGATAGTAACGTCTCCATCTACATCAAATACTAAGTCGGCAGACCCAGCAAGAGTAGTTGAGGCAGTAACATCGTCGATAGTTACACCATCGATAACAAGTTCTACATCATCTACGATAAGAGCGTAGGTTGAAGAGCTAAGTGTTAGAGATACAGTAACTTCTTCTAGGTCAATGTCGTTAGTTGAGTCATCAGTATCTAGGTCAAATGTGAATACATTGTACCAATCTGACTTGCTGTCATCTTCTACTTGAAGAGTCGCAGCGTCAGGGTCGTTTGATGAAGTCTTAACAACAATTTCGTCATCAGCTCCTTCAGCTACGATAGTGAAAGTCACATCTGTACCTAGGTCACCTGTTGTTGTGTCTGTTTCAGCAACGCCATCAGCGTCAAAGAAACGGATTGAGTCAACTGAAACATCGTAATCTCCTCGGTCTGCAACATCAACGCTTCCATTAATAGAAGCTGCGATAGTGATTTCAACTTCTTCATCTTCAGCAACGAAGAGGTCTAGACCTGAGAATCGAAGAGTTACATCGTCGCTTTTGTACTCATCTTCGTCAGATGCGTCCATTTCAGCAACTTTGTCTCCGTCAATCCATAGTGAGATTTCGTCAAGAATGTCCCACGCGTCTGTAGCACCACCATCGATAGCGATGTCCATTCGAGAGATTTCAATGTCGCCGTCTACTGCTTCTACAGTAACTTCAGCGATTTCAACATCATTTTCTCCTTCTTCAACTTCGTCATCTGAAGCAGAGTCAATTTCAACGTCATCTAGAACACCTTCTCCTCCTAGAGTCATGTCAACCGAATCGTCTGAGTCATCAGAGTCATCAGAAGAATCATCCATTGAGTCATCAGAGTCATCCATTGAATGGTCAGCGTCATCTTCAACTACTGGAGCAGTGGCACACTGTGCGTTTGCAGCAGATCGTGATGATGGTCCGAAGTAACCTGTTGGGTTAACAAGGTTAGCAGGTGAAAGTACAGCTGCTCGGTTTGCTACTTGGAACTTAGAAACTGCGGCTGCTGTTGCAGGACCGTAGTATTCTGTTTCAGCTCCAACTGATCCTGCGCCTGATGCTGATACTCGTGTGTCAACATTAGCGTTTAGGAACTGTTGTAACTTCATTACGTCAGCACCTGTTGCGCCAACATTTAGGTCTCGTGTCCATGTGTATGGGCACACTCCTGATGCTACTGAAGTAGCACCTTGTCCCATAGAAGACTGAAGGGCAGCAACTTCGGCAAGTAGCTCATTGATCATTTGTTGTAGATCTTCTGTAGTCTGCGCTTTTGCTGGAGTAGCAAATGCAGAGAAGACCATAGCAACTGCTACGAAAGCTACGGCGAGCTTTGAAGCGAATTCTTTTGTAATAGTCATAACTTTAATTATTCTTTGTTTGTGTGTAATTAGTACACGGCCTCTTTCGAGGCTTTATTTTGATAAGGGCTAATAATATGAATTAATTCATATTCGCAAATGAATTATCAATTCACTTACGTAATATCACTAACTCCACACCCGAGGGAGTGAAGGTTAGCTGCGAGGTTGGCCTGAGTTCGGATAGGCGGTCAGCTAAGGGAAAAGGTTAGGCAGGGGTTTTGATGACTATCAATTAAGTAGTCATACATTATGGAGCAACAAAATGAAGTGAGGAACTGCGAATCATTTGGTCCAGCGATATCTCCCCTGGAAAGGTCGAATCGGGACATAAACTCGTAATAGTCACTACGTTCGTTTACTCATTTATCAAAGAACGTTCATACGTAGTGCAATCTCCTTAAGCTGAACGTTAGCGTGGTCAACACGAAACGATAATCTGCTTAAGAAAAAAGCGCACCGGCGCATACAAAGATAGTAGCATCTTTTGTACCAATGAGGAGTTCACAAGTTGTGGATACATGGTGTTATGGAACACATCCCATGCATGAAAATTGTGGATTTTTCTCACTGGTTAAAACAAAAAGAAACGCGAACTATCTACCTGTCTGGTGTATATGACGAGGAGTCCTACCTCTTCTTACCAAGCAAAAAACTACAAAACAAAATGAATAATCTTGCAAATTCATACATTAGTAAAAACGCTAGACCATCACTCTAAATAAAAGACAGTTATCGTAATTTCTATAAAGGTCGGGTAGTTCTCTACGCCACTATAGGACACTACACCTTAAATGTAAAAAGACAAGCTTTTAGCGCTACATACCTACAGAACTATCAAGAAAAAGACAATCTCTGTATTAGAGTTATTAACTTAATTATTTTAAGGACACTACTTACTTACAGAATATTTTGACCACCTTCTTTCCCCTTCCCGTATTACTTGTCCTTTTTCTATGAGACTATTTAGTTCTCGTTGGATTGTCTTTTCACTTACGTCCGTGACAATTTCAGCAATGTCTTTCACTGTCGCTTGTGGTTTAGCTTCGAGGACGGTCTTAATTCTTTCTCCGCGGTCTGTAAGTTGACTGTATACCAGGTAAGCATCAGTACTAATGTCGCCAGAAGGAATATTCACCCGCTTTTGCCTTTTTTCTCTCTCCACTGGTCGTGGTTTTGCAGACGACGCTAACTGTGATTTTGGTACTATTGTTTCAGTTAATTCTGCAACCGAGATACCTTCGTTCTGCAGGAAATGGTTGTTGATGTAGCGTAAAACAGTATCCAGCTGATCGGCTAGTAATATGAATATATCTTTCGGGATTACTCCAGCCATGTTCGCTATTCGCAAAGTACTATCGAGCGCCACTAGTCCGTACTGGAACCGTAAAAGACCCTCGTGTTGTTCGTGAGGTTGGAGAGTTAGTGTCTCTAGAGACAGTTCATGTGTCTTTAACGCTCTGTCTTTTATAGACTGTACATGCATCTCTGCGCCAGTACTTGTCTTTGTCTCAGACAAAATATAGAAAGTAACGGACACTATCTTCTCTGTCTTTTTAAAGACATTGTTGTAGTAGTTAGTATCACTAGAGAGTCTTTTAATCTGTATGATATTGTCTTTTTCTGTTTGCATAGTCAGGGGTGTTCTTTACGATTTGTTAAAGACTTAATTCCTGTTGTACTTAACTACCACTATAAAGACATTTTGATACTTTGCAAGCCTTGTCTCTTGCCGCCTTGTCGCTGTCTTAATAACAAGACTCTGCCAGACATGATATTATGGAGGTAATATTTACTGGATATTTACGAATGAACTAACTCTATGGCCCGAAAGAAACGAAAACATAACGTCGATAAAAAACCCATGTTCGATGACCTATCACCTCACGCTCGTCAGGCCATTTGGGCTGTTGTGATGGGTGTCTTTGCAGTCTTCTTTCTCTTCTCCCTACTCAACTACGCGGGACCAGCTGGGGAGTACACTGAGCTGACACTTCGCTTCTTGTTCGGTACCGGAGCCTGGCTGGCTCCCCTAGCCTGTTGTTTCTATATATATGTTCTTTTGAATCCTTCAGAAGAAGATAGTACTGTCAGCCATTCAAAAGTAATTGGAACTGCCCTACTCTTTATCTCTCTTTTGGCAGCTTTTGAACTTTACACAACTGACCTTGGTGGAATTGTTGGACTCGCTCTATCATGGCCGCTCGCTTCAATGCTTGGTTCTGCTGTCGCCGGAACTCTCATCTTCGGCCTGATTATGATTTCTGTCTTTTTATTATTCAATACAGGTCTGCGTATCCCTTTCCTAAATCGAAATAAAGAACCAGTTGAAGATGTTAACGATATTGAAAATCTGGATTTACCAGAAGAGGGAGAGGGGGAGACAGAAGAAGGTGAGGAGTCGGAGGAGGAGGAGTCGGATTCTAGCAGCGGGTTAACTGCCATATCTCAAAAGATCGCAAAGCTCGGCAAACAGAACCATCATGAGATTCTAGTCAAAAATTTTAGTGGCACTTATATTGCTCCTTCCCTATCTCTCCTCAGTAAAGAAAAAGGTAAGGCTCAGATCGGTGATGTCAAAGCAAGTGCCAACACTATCAAGCGTACTCTGAAGGAGTTTGGTATTAGCGTCGAGATGGATGCGGTTGAAAGTGGTCCAACCATCACCCGCTATGCTCTAAAGCCTGCCCAAGGAGTTCGTATCGCTCGCATTGCCGGTTTGCAACAGGAGCTCCAACTCGCTCTTAAGGCTAGTTCAATTCGAATCGAAGCACCGATTCCCGGGAAGTCTCTCGTGGGTATCGAGGTTCCAAATCAAACCCGAGCCACAGTAGGACTTGCCTCTATGCTAGCCACTCCTGAATACACCGATTCCCCCCACCCACTTATTGTTGCGCTTGGTAAAGACGTTACCGGCAATGTGCACTTTGCCAACATCGCCCGTATGCCGCACGGCCTCATCGCTGGTACGACCGGGTCTGGAAAATCTGTTGCCATTCACAACATAATTATTTCTCTCCTCTACCGCAACTCACCCGACCAGCTTCGTTTTATTTTAGTTGACCCAAAACGGGTAGAGCTTACTCTATATAATAAAATCCCCCACCTTCTAACACCTGTAATTACCCAAGCCAAAAAAGCTATTCAGTCACTTACTTGGGCTATTAAAGAAATGGAACGACGATACGATATTTTGGAGGCTGAACAAATCCAAAACATCAACTCGTATCACACAAATGTATATAAGCCAGCTAAAAAGGCCTGGGAAGATGCCGGCTCTGATGAAGAAGAACGAATGAACCTGCCTGAGGCACTGCCGTACATAGTAATTATCCTAGATGAGCTAAATGACCTGATGCAGGCATATCCACGTGAGCTTGAGACTTGTATCGTGCGACTAGCACAAATGAGTCGGGCAGTTGGTATTCACCTCATCCTAGCCACCCAACGTCCATCGGTAAACGTTATTACTGGTACGATTAAAGCTAACGTACCGACTCGTATTGCTTTAGCCGTAGCTTCACAAATCGACTCACGTACTATCATTGACACCATGGGGGCTGAAAAACTACTTGGCGCTGGTGACATGCTATACCTTTCTTCGGACAGTCCAAAGCCAATCCGTCTGCAGTCAGCATATGTCTCGGAAGAAGAAATCAAACATGTGGTCACTTACCTTAAAGACCAAGATGCTCACGAACTTGATACAATCGACTTTGAGGACACAGCAAGTGTCAGCAACGACGCTGTCTTCAACTCTATGGTTGGGGGCGATAATGATGCCGACGACGAACTTTATGACGATGCAAAATACGCTGTGACGGAAGCCGGAAAAGCCTCAACCTCTTACCTTCAACGAAAACTTCGTGTTGGTTATTCCCGAGCTGCTCGTCTAATGGACCTGCTCGAAGAAAATGGAGTTATCGGTCCAGCTGACGGCTCTAAAGCCCGTGAGATTTTAAGCTCTGGCACAGATGCAGAATCTGAGAACGAAAAAGAAGGAGGAGGAAATAACCGTCTCTAGAAATTAATTGCATGACCGAAACAACGTCATTTAGAACAATAGTAAAATTTACAGGTATTGCCGTCGTTCTTCTATTTATTTTAGCTTATATGATTTTCCAGGCACGTTACCTTATTATCGGACCACAAATTTTGCTCAGCGACATCCCTGCCGAGTTGCAGAACCAGCGACAAATATTCCTGTCTGGAAAGGCTTACAATATTTCCCGTCTCTGGCTAAACGATAGACCAATTTATACCGATGCACAGGGAAATTTCAAGGAGGCGCTTGTACTAGAAAACGGTTATACTATAACTACCGTTAGAGCGGAAGACAGATACGGGAGAGAAACCAAACTCACCCAACCATTCATATACACCCCAGCAAGCTTTGAATGATGAATGAGCTAATGCCCAAAGGGCATATTGCGAATTTATGCAGACGCTTCACTAGATTCGACCTTCCAAGGGATGAGTGAAGAAAGGAGCGGAAGCGACTATTTGCGCCCAAATTTTTAGGGAGCTTGAGACCATAAAAATGGAAGTGCCCTCGGGGTGATTTTATTTCCCAATCTGCGGCTTTAGCCTGCCACAGATTGCTGGATGAATATAGTGGCAGCGGGCTGCGAAGGAAGTCCAAGTTACAATGAAGAAACAACCTGCAACATGTGAATTTATGCAGACACTTCATTAGCCCCTACCCTAGGGCGAATCGCTAGACGAGGAAGTCCAACGCTTCACATAGTAAGACCTTAGAACGAATCACTAAACAAGACAATCCACCAAAATTTAATAACAAACATTAAAAATAAATTATGGCAGCAAAAGCAAAAAAAACCACCAAAAAGACGACTCCTGATATTCAAACTGAAGAAACCTCAGCCAAGGAGAAGAACAGTATCGCTGAAACTCTGCGGAGTATTAAGACAAAATTCGGCGACGATGCCATCATGACACTCGACCAGAGCAAAAGAGTTGATATTGAGGTGATTCCAACTGGCTCCCTTGGCCTTGACGAAGCTCTTGGTATAGGCGGTTATCCGCGGGGGCGAATCCTTGAAATTTACGGACCAGAATCCTCTGGTAAAACTACCCTCGCTCTCCATGCTGTAGCTGAGGCTCAGAAAGGTGGTGGTATTTGTGCTTTTATTGATGCTGAGCACGCCATGGACCCAGTGTACGCAGGTAATCTAGGAGTTAAGCTTGATGAGCTCCTGATTTCACAACCAGACAACGGCGAACAGGCTCTTGAAATTGTTGAATCTTTGGTTCGCTCAGGCAAACTCGATGTAATTGTTATCGACTCCGTCGCTGCCCTTACCCCACGGGATGAAATTGAAGGTGAGATGGGCGCTCACCATGTTGGAAAGCAAGCTCGACTGATGAGTCAGGCGCTACGTAAACTAACAGCCATAGTTGCGAAGAGTAAAACTGTGGTGATTTTTATTAATCAGATTCGTATGCAAATTGGGGTGATGTTCGGTAATCCCGAAACAACACCAGGAGGAAAGGCTCTTAAATTTTACACCTCAGTCAGACTCGATATTCGCCGCATTGCTCAAATTAAAAAGGGCGATGAGGTAGTTGGAGGTCGACACCGAGTAAAAGTAGTTAAAAATAAAGTCGCTTCCCCGTTCCGTACCACTGAATTTGACCTAATTTATGGAGAAGGTATCAGCCGTGAAGGTGAGCTTTTGGCCCTTGGTGAAAAATACGACATGGTCGCTAAGTCTGGATCCTCATATTCTTACACTCCACCAGGAGGAGACGAGTCTACCATTGTAAAACTTGGTCGAGGTTATGATGCCGCTCGAAAAACTCTCAAGGCTGACACAAAACTCAAGAATGAAATACTGAAAAATATTAAAAAAGCACTAAAGGAAGAAGGCGCAAAGGCCAGCTAAAAGCTAAAGAAGTAAACTGTTAAATAATTAAAAAAACCGGCCGAGAGCTTTGCTCTCGGCCGGTTTTTTTAAACTAAAACTGTCTCACCAGCCACAGTTTAGGCGTCAAAGCTTGAACAATATGATAACCGGCAGAAATTGACACTCCCCCTGCCAACAACAGGGTTAACACAGTTAGTAATTCACCATGGTTAATTGCACCTAAAAATGAGTTCGCGACAAACTGCGGCACATGCCCCACCGGCACAGCCAAGAAATTTTTAATAATACTCGCGACGTGAAGCCACTTTGCCAACAACAAAGCCGCAGCTCCCAAGAAAACGCCCTGCCAAAACACCATTTGACTGAAAAAACTCAAAGCAAAGCTGTAATACACACGACGCATAACGATTGATTGTATATTTGACTCCATACTCTTATATACTAAGCTCCACTAAATAAAGTTACACCCCGTGGGTCACAGCAATTTAAGCTTTATTTTAAGACGTATTTTCAACTACCCTAAAGGGGTGTTGGAACCAGCATTTAGACCCTGTTTCGTCTTAGGTCTCTCAAAAAAGAGAAGAGGCAAGATAAACTATAAATAAGAAATATTTCAGTTAGGATACCAGCTGCATAACCAAGTGGAGTTGGTGAGGATATTGGTTCATCAAAACGTTCGTCCGTGCAATTCAAACACCCGCTTTCTATCATTACCTCATTTACCGTTTTCTCCTTAAGAAATACTGTTTCAGTAACAAAAATTAGCGGTATAACGAGGAATATAGACGAATATGATACGACCATACCAGCTTTATCATAAGGGCTCAATTCTACGGAACCATTACTACGAGGTGAGTTCAAAGAGGCAAGAAAGACTATTCCAATAAAAATATAAGCTACTAATATAATACTGAGAGTGATTTTAAATGATGAGGGACGAAAGAAGTTTTTCATACTTACTGAATTATAGCACTAACAACTTTCCCAAACTCCTCCCACTCCTTCATTTCTCTCACTAATTGGTTCCAATTCTGTACCGTTTGGGTCGAATCTAGTGAAGCGTCTGCATAAATTCAGCATAGTCACTGCTTTGCAGTTCGTTACTTCATTCATTATAACAACGGCTCTACTTCGCCATCCTTTCCCTCCTTCTTAAAAGCTGCTTTGGCCCGGTGGATTCTAGCTTTGATCGTACCGACATTTTCGCCTGTTTTATCTGCAATAGCCTGGTGCGACCAATGTTCGAGATAATGTAAACGCAACACTAGTGCAAAATGTCCTGGTAATCTCACTAATATCCGCTCTATACCGTCACTCTGCTCCTCGAACCCACTATGTTCTTTTTCTTCTCCAAACCACTGTTCATATTCTGGGTCTATATGACTAAACCGCTGACCTTCCTTTATCAGCTTTTGATAACGAGTAAAGGCAGTATTCATGAGAATCCGGTAAGCCCAGGAAGAAAACTTTGCTCCTGATTGGGGTTCATATTTATTTGCGTGTACGTAAATTTTAGTAAAAGCATCCTGTACCACCTCTTCAGCATCAAGAGGATTACGAACAATCGTCCGGGCTTTGCGCAAAAATGCCTCCTGGTAACGCTCCACTAAAATAGTAAAAAGCCAAGGTGACGATTGTGACCCAGTCAAAATACGCTCATCTTCCCAATCCTTTGCTTCATCTGTAGCTCGCAATCCTAACATTATGGTTTTATAGTATCATCCAAAACCGTAATTGGGAGGTTGCGCAATCGACTTTTCTAGGGCTAATTAAATCGAGTATAAAACCAAAAGTTGCATAAAGGCTTATATAAAACTATAATTTCCATCAAAATGATAACTAACCTCAGATTACTATGGCCAAAATTGAGTACAACCAAGTCCTTCCCAAAAAAACCGTTGAAATGGATGGTAATCCTTACCTAGTAATATCCTCAAATATCGCTAAAAAAGATCGGCAGAAGGCTAGTAATAACGTCAGAATGAAGAATCTACGAACTGGTCAAGTAATTGATAAAACCCTACACCAGTCAGATGTTCTACAGGATGCCGATATATCCAAAAAGAAAGTTAAGTACTTATATGAAAGTAGAGGTATATTCTGGTTTTGTGAACCAAATAATCCAAGTGAACGTTTTAATCTAAGCTCTGACGTAGTTGGAGACCTAAATAAATTCATAATGGGAAACAGCATCGTTGAAGCGATTACGTTTGACGACGCCATCATGAGCATTGCCATCCCAATTAAAGTCGAACTAAGGGTGAAGGAGGCTCCTGATGCTGTTAAGGGCAATACTTCCAGTGGCGCTACAAAGGAAGTCATGTTGGAAACAGGGCTACTTATTCAGGCTCCACAGTTCATAAATCAAGGTGACCTAGTAAGCGTCAACTCAGAAACTTGCGGATACTCTGAACGTATAAAGAAGGCTAATAACAATTTAAATTAAAAAGAGACCTGGCTAGGTTAGTATGCCAGGTCTAAATGGGTTGTTGCCTTGAATACTTAGCGCATCATAGACCGTGTTTTTTTAAATCATCATCGATTTCAGTGTATATTGGATTATCGGTGATAAACCAATTATAAGTCAGTCGTCCGATAAAATTCAACTTTTCTCCAGAGTGCGAGCACTTAGGAAAATGAAAAAAGTTTAATATTTTATGCATCATAATAATATCACTCCTGTGTTTGTACACTACCAGACTCTATGAAAACATATCATACAAAAAAAAGCAATCCCCTTTGTGGATTGCTTTTTTATCATCCTAATGCTGTGTATATGGCATTAGAGCCATAAAGCGAGCTCGTTTGATAGCTCGGGCAAAGTTTCGCTGCCCTTTCGCTGACATGCCAGTTCTCTTACGACTCATAATTCGAGCATGTGGATTAATATTACTCTTTAGACTTGTGATGTCTTTGTAGTCGACATGGTGCATCGGTGCGTTAATTGTTTGTTGTGTTTCTTTTTCCATAATTTTTCAAGTTAGTAAAGGTGAGTCTATGTATTTTAGACGGTCAGGGCAATTCGATAGCGCGGCGGACAAGAAATTTTTCGTGAGCCGTACTGAACGTACGGTGAATGAAAAATTGTCGTAGTCCAACAAAGCTAGCGGATATTCTGATGTTTAAAATGGGATGTCTTCTGGATTGATCTCTTCCTCTGGATAATCCGGAACTGAAGGCGCCTTAGCCTTACTATCAGCAGCAGGTGCTGCTGCAGCAGGCTGACTACTTGCTGACGATCCTCCACCACCACTTGCACTTTTGGGACCAAATTGAACTCGGTCAGCAATAATTTCAGTTCGGTAGTGCTTAACTCCATCTTTCTCCCAACTGTTGGTTCGAAGACTGCCTTCGATATAAGCACTATTACCTTTAGAAAGGTACTTAGAGCAGTTTTCCGCCTGCTTACCAAATACTGTAATATTATGATAATCCGTCGATTCTTGTCGCTTTCCGTCACGGTCATTATAAACGCGATTAGTAGCAATCGACATTGAACAGACGTTCATACCACTTGGTAGTGCTTTCAATTCTGGATCCCGAGTGAGATTCCCATAAACCATTGCCTTGTTAAGATACATATTTTAGATTTGAGTAGTTAGGCGTATATGCTTGCTATTATACCTTGTCGGCCGACTCTTCTCCAGCTACTGTCGGCTCTATTTCTTTAGCAGATTCTTCAGCCTTTTCTTTCTTTACGTCTGGCGCAGCGACAGCAGCCTCTTCATCGACTTCAATATTTTCAACACTCTTCTCTTCCAATGCTTCATGAAAGAGGAAAGGATTTACTTCTTCAGTCTTGGTGAGCTTGATAAGAATATGTCGAAGAAGTTCACTCACACCCTCCACATCATGACTTATTGTCTCGATGGTGGCTGGCTCTACGTTAAATCGAACCCATCCGAAATACGCGCTTGTAAACTTACGGTTACGGCCTTCGAGATGCTTAATAATCTCGTATGCCAGTTCGAATCGAGCTGGCTCTTCTTCGATAGTGACTTCACCACCATGCTTACTAATGATGTCTTTCAGAGTCTGAAAGACTTTTGTTACTTCCCCCTCAGCAACCGTTGGAAGTACGTGGAAGGCAAGTTCGTAGTTAGCTGGCTCTCGCTCGTTAACTTCCGCACTTGCCTCGGCTGCTGGCATTTTTGTTTCTGACATTTAATTAATGTGAAATAAGGAGCGTAGCGACTATTGTGAACTTAGTTCTGAATCCGACCCCTTCCTAGGGCGGATTCCTAGAACACAAAGTCCTCACAAGCACACCACTCCGATAATTGATAACGGAATGAACAGTACCACACATATTCTTTAGCTTCAAGACGTGGCACATGTTAAAATAGCTTCATGAAAATCTCGCACAATGCTGTACTGTACACCGCCGGATTCATAGCAACTGTTGGAGTTATCGCCTCAACATACTTGCTGCTACAAATTCAGGACAAAAACCTGCAGATTGAGGAGCTCCTTCAGGAGCGTAATGCCATCCTTCAGGAAAGTAATCGCAAAGGTGTAGAATTAGTCGTTGCTAGTAGCACTATTTTAGAGCTTAAGACCAATCTTTCAAACTTGGACGATGACCTCGGGGACCTGGCTGACAACTACCGTGACGAAAGAAACCGCAACGAGGACTTCGAAGATCAACTCCGTGATCTGTCAGGTACTCTAGGCGACCTAGATAAACTCTCCAAAACAGACAAAGAATTGCTGACTAAATACTCCAAAGTTTATTTCCTTAATGAAAACTATATTCCCGAACGCTTAAAACAAATTGATGACAAATATGTTCTGGAGGGTAAAAAAGACCAATACTTCCACGCTCGAGCACTTGATCACTTAGAAGACATGTTAAAAGCCGCCGCTAAAGATGATATCGACTTAAGAATTGTCTCGGCTTATCGTTCGTTTGACGAACAAATTCATGTGAAGAGTCAATTTACCCAAATCTACGGTGAAGGGGCAAACACCTTTTCAGCTGACCAGGGTTATTCTGAACACCAGCTTGGGACTACTCTCGACCTTACCACTCAAGAAGTTGGCGGCGCTTACACCAGTTTTTCCGAGACAGAGGCCTATGAGTGGCTCCTGAAAAACGCCTACAGGTATGGTTTTACTGAATCATACCCAGAAAACAACACTTTTTACATCTTTGAACCTTGGCATTGGCGTTTTATTGGTACAGAGCTCGCACGCGACCTCAATCGTAGCGATGATTCCTTCTACAATATGGATCAAAGGGATATAGATGAATATTTGCTGAATTTTTTCGATTAGACACATGACTGCTGAACCGGAGAAACAATATTCTGACTTTTGGGATAAATTATTACCCGCTTATCCAATATCAAAGGGCTCAATGCGCTTGCCTATAGTTTCTGAATTAATTGAAATTGAAAATTTTAATCATTCTGAGTTCCAGAGAAACTTACTCGAAATACTAGAAGATATATTGAACACCCAAGCAACTAAAGAAAAGGCTATCGAGCGAGTATCGGACGCAGGCGACGACAAATTAATTCCGCTCATAGATTCTGAATACACAGGAACGGTTAGGTTTGACTGTCTCTGGAACCCAGAAACAAAATTAGTATCTATCTTAGAGATAAACTGCGACTACCCAGACGGTCTATTGCTTCATGACAAAACATACAGCGCTTTAGCAGAAACTGAAACCTCCCTTCACAAAGACTTGTTTGGCAAACTATTTTACGAGAATGAAGATATAAGTGTATTCCATAGCCCTGATGCATTTTTTCTT
This sequence comes from Minisyncoccia bacterium, assembly GCA_047639355.1. Lineage (GTDB taxonomy): Bacteria > Patescibacteriota > Minisyncoccia > Phycocordibacterales > UBA918 > OLB19. The sequence goes on from JBLIOC010000018.1 coordinate 14,068, forward strand.
GATGGATACCATGCTGAAGCAGATTCCCTCGCCGAACTCGGTCACAACGTTACCAGAATCACAGACACATGGGACATACCTCACGGAACTACAATAAGGAGGTGCCTAGAAACATCTAAGCTAACTGACAAATACATAAACGAACTGATAAGGTCTAAATCAAGACTGATAAACACGATTGCTCTCCGAACCCTTGGCTACAAAAACCTACTTAGCTATATTGAACATTCTTATATTCCAAAAACTATCAAGGTGACCCATAACAATCGTTCATATTGTATGGAAGAAAAAAATAACCTTGTACTCAAGCCGACAGATGGTTGCGAGGGCTATGGAATACATTTCGGAAACAACATTAATGACATCGAGTGGGCAAAGTTAATTGAGGATGTAGTCGATAAAAATTACATTGCTCAACAACTGGTACACATCCCAAAAATGACTATCCCCTTATACGAAGATGGAACCATTATAGAAAAAACCCTATATTATGACCTTTGTCCTCACTTTTTTATTAAAAAAGGCGAAGTTATTGGAGCTGGACATACCCTCATGCGATTCTCAGAAAACAAAATAGTTAACGTAACTCAAGGAGGAGGGATTGGATATTATAAATTATAGTGTCGTTTAGAGTTCTCAAGTAATTATTTTCTCATCTTCTCTTCTTCTTCGCCCCTAATATGGATCAAAGGGATATAGATGAATATTTGCTGAATTTTTTCGACTAAAAAGACAGCTTCAAATTTGACCCAATTTAGTTATCGTACTACTATCATCAATAGTATAAACTGATCTTCATACAGGAGTAAGACATGTGCAATGAACCAGAAGTAGAAGTACTCTTGCTAGTAGACGGGTTTTTTCCAAGACAAAATCCAAACGTAAATAATTGGTCAGATACCGGCAAATGTACAATGGGAGTCTGCCATATTTGTGAAAAGAATGAGTTTAGTTGGGTAACAATTCAGCTTTGTCCGTCTTGTGGATACTTTGTGGATCATTGGCAACATGGTAACAAAGAAGTGGAGGACATCTTTCAACAATATGGCCAGGACAAAATAGAACGTGAATATACTGAAGCTTATGTGAAAGCTCTACTGAAAAAACACGGTTTTGGTAGTGACGACTACACGATTACTATTCATAATAGTATGATTCTTTCTCTTTTAGAGAAAGGAATTGATTGCTGAACTTAAAAAGGCTCGACGCAAAACGTCGAGCCTTATTCTTATTTAAGTTCTTTTTCCAACCGTATGAGGCTAAATTGTTACTCTTGGACCCTCAGATTAGACTGTTGACCAAATTAGAATTAACACACCTCTTCTTTCTTCCCTTCTGGAGAACTAGCAGCATATTTAACAGGCCTCATTTAGGTATGATTATAAATTTTTATAAATAATCTTTAATACGCATTCAGTTTTGCTCTGGTTATTGGACCGGTCTGACCATACCCTGTTGTCAACGGTGTTCCTGAACATACATTTAGTTCCGCACACTGGAAACGCTTCAGAGCAACTAAAGTTGCTGGACCAAAATATGCGGTCTCGTAGCCTGGTGAACCAGCTCCACTTGCGGTAAGTCTGTATCCTTTAGCGTTCAAAATTTGTTGCAAAGTCTTCACGTCATTTCCTTCCATTGCTATTTTTAACGGCCTGGTTAGAGCACCAACGATGGAAACGGAAGACTGAATACCAGGCTGTGCGTTCTGCTGACTCTTAAGCTGTGCAATAAGCTTTATAAGCTGGTTAAGCTGGTTAATCTGTTCAAGGAGATCATCTCTTTGCTCTGTCTCTGAGAGATTCGAATCAATTGGTGTAGACGTAGCAGCTGATAAAGTTTCTCCAGTAGTAAAACTGTATCTAACATCAGCTGATGAAGTTTCTCCAGTAGTAAAACTGTATCTAACACCACGAGATTCTTTGTTTTTTTCTCGAATATCTATTCTCCAATAATATTTAGTCGAGGTTTCAAGACTATAAGTTAAGGCAAAACTATTTGCTGTTGTTGTCGCAAATGGCTCATCGTCATAGCCTATACTTGAAACACCTAGGTAAATAATATATTCAATTGCATCAGAATCTTCTTCCCAAGATAGTATCGAGAGTGTACTGACATCTTCTGCTCCACCATTTGGAACAACATCAGTATTGTTAGATCTTCCGCTTCCACCAGAAGAACTTCCACCTCCACCACCAGAAGGATTTGAAACTGTTACAACAACGTCTGAAGATGTAGCGTAATTTCCAGCTGCGTCATGAGTTATTGCAGTTAGGGTATGCGCCGCATCGCTTGCCGCGTTAGAATCCCAAACAATTGAATACGGTGAGGAAGTATCTTCACTTCCGAGATTTACTCCATCTAGTTTAAATTGTACGCCTACAACAGCAATATTATCTACGGCTGAGGCAGATACGGTGACTGAAGAACCAGACACCGTAGATCCGTTGGTTGGAGCCGATATCGAAACTGTCGGCGGAGTAACATCTGATCCACCAGAAGGATTTGAAACTGTTACAACAACGTCTGAAGATGTAGCGTAATTTCCAGCTGCGTCATGAGTTATTGCAGTTAGGGTATGCGCCGCATCGCTTGCCGCGTTAGAATCCCAAACAATTGAATACGGTGAGGAAGTATCTTCACTTCCGAGATTTACTCCATCTAGTTTAAATTGTACGCCTACAACAGCAATATTATCTACGGCTGAGGCAGATACGGTGACCGAAGAACCAGACACCGTAGATCCGTTGGTTGGAGCCGATATCGAAACTGTCGGCGGAGTAACATCTGATCCACCTCCTGCGTACTCGTCTGCCACATTAGAAACATCACCGTATCCAGCGCCGTCGTCTACAGTCTTGATTCCAAAGTAATAACGAACGCCGTCAGTAAGTCCGGTTACAGATACTGTCTGTACTGTTCCTGCCACCAAAGGAGACGGGCTAGTTGGAGCTATTGTCGCATTTTCCCAATCATTTGTGATTGTGTTTGAAGAGGTTGCGTAACGAATACTATATGCGACCGCGTTTCCGGTATCCAAGTCATCACCAGGAGAAGTCCAAGTAAGTTGAACTGAAGTACCAGAAGTACTAGAAGCCACCAGGTCAGTAATAGCTGCAGGTGGAGTAAGGTCTGCGTAGGTATCACTTAAAGTAAGTCTATAAACTCCACTTGCTCCAGCTGCATACACAAGAGTACTACTTCCCACTGTCGTTCTCAGGTCTTTTATATCTAAATCCGTCAGACCCTGATTAATCGGAAACCAAGCTGGAGAAGAAGCGGCTTCGTCAGTTGTGCGATACACACCATTTGTCGCGTGTGCGGCATAAGCTATATCAGTGTCAGCATAATCACTACGAACAGTCCTTATGATACCCGTAGCCAAACCGCTCCCTACATCAGTCCACAGAGATCCCGTACCATCATCTTTTCGTATACCTTCTACTGTTGATAACCAAACATAATCGCCAAGAGGATCCAAAAGATTGATGTCCGTACCGGCTGGGCTTCCAGCATATATCTGACTCCAACTTTCATCTGAGAACGACGCTGAAAGCAGTTCGCTTCCGTAAACTAAACCAGTATCTGTGAGTGCGTGTAAATAACCAAATGACCAATCAGAGGCTAATTTAACCACGCCTACGCCTGGCATCCCAGTGTCTTGAAGAGTCCAATTCGCACCACTGTCTACACTCCTAAACACTCCACTTGGGGTTGCGGCATATAAAGTAGTAACTGGTCCTCCTCCTGCAATTTCGTATGAGTCATACTCGATGTCGTATACATCAGTGTCTGTCAGACCACTGTTACTTACAGTCCAACTTGAACCACCAACTGTTCCCAAGAACACCCCCCCAGCAGTAGCAACTGTCACTTGAGTGCTGGTCTCGACAACATATCCCCCATAGTCATCATACGCAAAATCGTCATAGACCCAAGCAATGGCAATCTCACGCACATTCGTATCAGTCAGACCACTTGTTGCGGCAGTCCAGGTCTGACCAGCATCTTCACTCTTATATACACCATTACTAGTGCCGACAAACACACGGTCTTCTACCGAAACGATAGTGTCGTAGGTATATCCGTTTGTTCCAGGCGGAGTAACTGTTTCCCAAGTATCTACTGCCGCATAACTAAAAAACGGGGCTAGAAAACCTAAAAAAAGTGTCAAAACAAATATTCTTGTAATCATAGTATTTTTGATGAATTAATTTTTAAATATAACCAACAGTATTACTACCGCTGGTTATTTATTAACTTACTTACTTTTTAGTACTTCACACTACATACTTCGTTCGAAGGGATGCTAATGTTAGTCAGTGCACCATCATATGACTTAGCGATAAAACAGTATCTTTGCCCTGCGTCTAATCCCACCACTTTGTGTGACAGGAAAGATGTCGCTTGCTCACTATCAGAATCAGAATAATCTGGAGAAGACTCCAGTCTCCAATAGACAAAGTGCCCTGTGGCATTTTCCAGGTCATCTGACCACGAAAGATCAAAATCAACCCTCGCATTCGTCAGAACAACAACCGCTGTATTGCTCATTCTCAACATAAGACAGTTACCAGTTCCTGTACCTTTATGCGCAAAGTAGTAACTATTTCCTGGAGTCAGTCCAGAAACCACCACTGTTACTA
>JBLIOC010000019.1:0-17923 GCA_047639355.1 Minisyncoccia bacterium
CAAGGCTTTGGCAAAAGAACTTTTGCTAGCTTCTAAGGAAGAAGGAGACGCAGTGAAGAAGAAGGAGGATACGCACAAGATGGCTGAGGCTAACCGAGCCTTCGCCCACTTCGCCTTCTAAATCCCATTCTTGGAACATTACTTTGTCGAAAGCCCCGAATTTTTGCTCACCGTACAATCAGTACGGCTCGCAAAAATTCGGGGCTTTCTTCGCGTACTGTCCTTAAGAATGAAATTTATAATCAGCACAGCCCATAAATTTTCCGGCCTTTTGCCGAGCCTGGCACTATAAAATGAAATTTAGAAAAAGCCGCCCACCGTACAATCAGTACGACTCGCAACTCTCGTCTTACCAAGGGCCACCCTTTGTAAATTTATAAAAAAAGTCTGCACTTGTTAGATGCAGACGGGTGGTCTTGGTTGTGATTATTATTTTGGTTCACCGTTTATGCAGAGACTGAAGTTAGACCATTTGTGGTCCCCGGTTATTTCTTCACCTATCCAGTCAGGAGGTACAAAAGCCTGGGCTTCTTCGATTGTATCGAATCTGACTTTCGAAATAACAAGTTTAGAGTATTCGTGACAAATATAGATAAATCGTCCTATTTCAACTACAGGGTCGTCTCCCAATGGCAACCCATAGAGTTTTTTGATGAGAGTCTGTTTAATGCACGATTTAAAATATTTGCGAGCCTCTACTTCTGTGATCTCCTGCACATCTTCAAGAGATTTAGGGCCGTCGGATAGCCCCTTGATGTATAGTTCGTATTTAAAGGAGCCATCTTGCTGGGAGGTAGCACAAATCCTTGAAAATTCTCCTTCTTCTTCTTGTAACGTTGGCGGGTATCCTTGATGGATATGTCTATATTGATTTTCATCAATAAGTGATAACCATTTAAGGGAAGTAGTTAAGAAACATCTTTCAATTTCATCTTGGGTATTCATAGAACTTATCCTCGTTAGTTGATTCTGAACTCACTTTGCCATAGACGCCAGACAAACTCAAGCTGAATATAGTTTACCAAGGGCCACCCTTTGTAAACAGTGTTAAAGCACGGTAAATGTAACCTGGATAAAAACTTAGGGGTTTTATTAATTACTTTCTGTAATTAATGCTACTCAGCACGAACGCAACTTCTTCCTTATCTAGGCCGGTGAAGATTAGGCGGTATTTTTGGTCGTGGTGACGGTAAAGGACTTGTTATTGCTGTACGCGCGAACTTCGTCAGCTTTCGATTTTTCCCCACTGCAGCAAAAGTAACTGGTATTTTTAATAATGGATAGAGAGGTGAGAGCCTTCAATGGCCGAATAATCAGCCGAGCTGAACGTCATTTGTTTCCAATTTATGACCGAACAGGCCATTATTTCGGGGTTTTATTGCTGAAAATCGTAGAAAGCTTTGGTTCCAAGGTTTTCTTGATAAAAGATTGCTCCTAGTACCCCGGCAATCAAAAGAAAACCAATGATGACTTTTTTCATACTCAAATACAAGCATGGTACAATACGAATTATTAGTTTAGGGAATATTCTATGAGTGAAAAAATGCCAACAAAAAGTGAGTCACCTGTTGAAACTGGATACAAACGCGAGGATGTATATGAGCAGGCGGCTAATGAATTGCAACAAATGTTGAAGGAAGTTGTCGTTCCTGAGCAAGTTCCTGAGAAGTTCCATGAGGTTGCCGCACTAGATCTACTACGGATGCGACTAGATAGTACAGAAACAGATAACAGTTATAGACATGTAGCTTGGTTACTAAACGATGAGTTCAAAACAAAATTGGGAGTGATAAGTCATCAAGATTTCATTTTGTACCAGAGTACATATCGGCCACAAGTCCTAAGCTAGAATACTTCTGACAGAAGCTGCGTAGTGACCAACCCTTACCAATAGACCAATTTGTTCCTTATGACTTTTGATTTTGATACCGAAATAAAACAACATCTCGATGTTGTTCGCACTCTGGAGCGAACACCAGGTGTTTTTACAGCTTCGGCTGATGATACTTTTTATAACAAAGCTTGGCTTCGTGACATCTACTTTATTACCTTAGGTTTCCTAGAGACTGGCGATATTGAGACTGTTCAAAAAGCTGCTAAGGCCCTCCTGACAGTTTTTGTAAAACACCAAGACAAGATTAACTGGGCGATTGAACACAAGCCTCACGAAGCGTGGCAGTACATTCATGCACGCTTCCACCCTGAGACTTTTGAAGAATACTGGGAAGAGTGGGGTAATAGTCAAAACGATGCCGTTGGTGAAGTACTTAACCTACTAATTACGCTAGAACTGTTGGGTGCCAGTGTAATAGAAACCGATGATGAACGGGCCATGGTTCAGAAAATCATTGATTACTTAGTCACGATAGAGTACTGGCAAGATGATGACAACGGAATCTGGGAAGAGAATCTAGAAGTACACGCTTCTTCCATCGGGTCTGTTATAGCCGCACTTAAGAAGGCGAAGCAACTCGACTGGCTAAATGTACCCGACGAAGCTATCGAAAAAGGAGAAAAAGCACTGCGTGAATTATTGCCAAGAGAGTCTGCAACAAAGTTTTCTGACCTGGCTTTACTCACGCTCATCTATCCGTTTGCTGTGACGACCGAGGAAGAAACTATAGAAATTTTAAAAAACGTTGAGTATCATTTAGTGAAAGATAAAGGGGTTATCCGTTACAAGCTCGACCGTTACTACAACAACAATGATGACGGCTTTAGCGAAGAGGCTGAATGGTGTTTTGGTTTAGCTTGGTTAGCAATTATCTACGCCGAGCGCGGTGATAAAGAAACAGCCTATTACTACCTTCGTCGTACTAAGAATGCCGTGACCCCTGACGGAAAGATGCCAGAGCTATACTTTTCACATACTAATAAACCAAACGAAAACACTCCGCTTGGTTGGGCTGAAAGTATGTACGTGGTAGCGCTTCAAAAGGTTAAGGAACTCGGATAGTTTATTTGCTATACTTTTAGCATGAAATATTTAAATATTGCTATCTACATTTTTCTAGGCTTGGCTATTCTGGCTTGGGTTATTTCTTATATTACACAGTAGATAAAAAGTTTGTTACTGTATATTTCCTGAACCACCCAATTGTATCTGGATTTAGATTGAGAAAGTCTAGGTGAATCAAATAAAATTCTCTCACCTCGTTATAGCATTAGCTAACAGTATGTATTTACTTACTACTATAAAAATATATTACTTGGTTCATTAGCCAAGCTAGTGTATGGTGTACGACTATGGCTAACGGAGAAGGACTAATAGTTTTCAAAAATGTGTCGTACGAGTACGATGCTACCAAGCCAATTCTAAAATCGGCCAATTTTGTCGTGCGTCGTGGATCGAAGCTTACTCTGATGGGTCAAAACGGTGCGGGTAAGTCGACTCTTTTTTCTCTTATTACTGGCCAACAAAAGCCAGACGATGGTGACATTAATCTTCAGCCCCGTACTTCAATTGCTGTTTCACGCCAGATTATTCCTCGCGATGAACTTACACACACTGTGCGAGAATTTTTTGAGAACTGTTTCGAAGAAAAGACTTATAATATCGACCCGCGCATCGATGCAGTGCTAGAGGTGGTAAACCTGACTCCGACCGAAAAGCAAAAAGAAATTTTTAAAGACCGAGTCATAGGAAGTTTTTCTGGTGGCCAGCAAGCGCGACTGCTTCTAGCTTCTGCCCTGATTCAAAACCCTGAAGTACTCTTACTTGACGAGCCAACTAACAATCTTGACGTTGCTGGCATTGCTCATCTGACAGATTTTCTAAAGGAATACAAAAAGACCGTGATTGTGATTTCCCACGAAGCTGATTTCCTTAATGCCTTTACTCACGGCGTACTTTATTTAAATACTCAGAACCGTCAGGTTGAGCAGTACAACGGCAACTATCACACAGTGCTAAAAGAAATTGCAGCTCGAGTAGAGAAAGAGCAGCGGCAAAACGCTAAGCTGGCTAAAGAGACTCAAGCTAACAAAGATAAAATTAACTACTTTGCCGCCAAGGGAGGAAAAATGCGTTTAGTGGCCAAAAAAATGAGGGCTGAAATTGAAGAGAATGAAGAGAATAAGGTTGATGTTCGAAAAGAAGATAAAACTATTCGACCATTCACTATTAATCCTCACTCTGACATTCCACTTGAAGTAGTGAAGATTACTTCATATAAAGTAATAAAGAATCACGAACCAAAAGAAGTAGAATGCGACATTGTAATAAAGCGTGGCGAGCACTTGCAGATTATTGGCCCCAACGGAATTGGTAAAACCACTTTGCTTGAGAGTTTTGCCGGAGGTCACGCTAAAGGAGAGGAGGTAGCGCCAGGCGTGAAGATTGGTTATTACCGTCAAGACTTTTCTAATTTAGATTTTGATAAAACTGTTTACGAAACATTGATGTCTTCCATGAAGCGCAAACTAGAAGAAGAATTGCGTTCAGTCGCTGCTGGTTTCTTACTGATGGGAGATGTGATGAAGACCAAGGTTGGTGATTTGTCAGAGGGACAGAAAGGTTTGGTTGCTTTTGCCAAACTAAAGATGGAAGAGCCGGGTCTGTTGATTCTCGATGAGCCAACTAACCACATTAACTTCCGCCACATTCCAATTATTGCCAAAGCTTTGAATGACTATAAGGGTGCGATGATTCTAGTTTCCCACGTCCCAGACTTTGTTGAACAGATTAGAATTGATGATGTCTTGGATTTAAATAAATCTAAAAAATAGTCATAAGAATTAAAAAAAGCCCCAAAGACAGGGGCTTTTGTAGTGGTTATTGTTAAGAACAAGCAGATCGTGAGCGAGTCCAGGTATTGTACAGATAACTGAGCATATCTGCGTCGATACCGTGGTCTTCATAGAGAACGATTTTGTCATCGGGAGGAATAGACACAATGTCACAAACTGAATCATCTGGAACAGAAATAAGTCCCGAATCTCCAGTGTTTACTGCTCCGTAATCACAAATTTCATTATGCAGACGGCCGGCTATAAGCCATTTTTCGTCTATAATCTTGGTTCTATGAGTAAAGAAATCGTTATATAGAAACTCCCTTAATACCAGATAATTTGGTTCAACCGGAATACGTATACAGAGAGAAGCAATATTGAACTCAACTTCGACCGGTCTTATATGTGCTAGATAAATATTACGAAGTTGAAGAATATCATTTTCAGACCAGTATTCAGCTTTTTGGATTACCATAATCCTTTGGTTTGGTTTACGAAGACCCAGGTCTGCTAGGCGGCGATATTGCAAGCATAGTGTAAAGGTGTCATAGACACCATCGCATGCAACTAATACAAAATCCAATAATTTGTCTCCAGTGGTCCAGCCGTCAATAATGTCGTGGACAATGTCTTTTCCTAGATCATTGACAAACGACTGCAAGGCATTAATTTTATCTGTGGCTTTGATTAGTTTAGATACTTTTTCAGGAATATAATTTGCAGAAATTTTATTTCTTTTCAAGAGTACTCTCCCAATTTTATCTGCGGTTAATTTATATCTAAGTGGGGTGATTGTCAATTTTAATCCACTTATTATAAATAAAAATATACATGAAGTCTCTATTCAAGAATGTGTTGTAGTATAAAAGTGTGCTTTTCTACCCTTTACACCATAAAAAACTAGGTACATACTATGTTTATGAAAATAGTTACGGACTATATTGAATATCTAAAAGACAACCCCGAAGGATACTGGTTCAAGCGTAAGCTGTATGGATATGGCTGGATACCAGCTAAACCAGTCGGTTGGATTATTACGGGCGTCTATTTAGTATTTTTACTGGGAGTTGGTTGGCACGCTGAGACAACGAATTTTAGTGATGTGGTGCCATATAAATTTATTGCAATAATTGCTGGAGTCACAACTTTACTATTGGTGGTAATTTGGAGAACTGGTGAACCGCTCAAATGGCAGTGGGGCAAAAAAGAACCGAAAAGTTAGTCTCCAGTATGGCTCACTATGCTTATATCATTCAGTGTGCCGATAGCACTCTCTATACTGGCTATACAATTAATTTAGAAAAAAGATTAGCTGACCATAATGGTGAGGGTGCCACAGCTGGTGTTCGTGGGGCGGGTGCAAGGTATACCAGCGGGCGGCGACCAGTAAAGCTCATTTATCATGAGAAATTTAAGACACGGAGTGAGGCTATGCAGCGAGAGTGTGCAATCAAGCGGCTTCCCAGAACCAAAAAGATCAAGCTAATAAACAAACCATCTCAAATAAGTTTTCAATAAAAATAAAATCACTGCCTAAGTGTTTTTGAGACAATTGGTTCTTCTGTAAAGCTATTGATAGTAGTGGCGATTATTCCACCAAAAAGGGCAACTAATACAGTTGCACCGATAACGGTACCTAAGCCATACATCATTCCTTTTAGGAGAGCATACTTCAAAGAGTTCTGGCGTTTGATATGTGTCTCGAGAGTTTCAAGTACTTCAATTAAACGTCCTGTCTGGAGTGAGGTACTAACTTGAGGGGTTTCGTTTTCCATATGTTCGATATTATATAACAAGTTGGCCTGTATTTTATCTAGACTTCAACATATAATGTATATGTAACAAAATATATTTATGGCCAAAGGGAAAGATCGAAAAAAGGAAGTTAAGAAACCCAAGAAAGAAAAGGTCAAGAAATAAAAACAGGCCGGTGCTATGCGCCGGCCTGTTTTTTTTCTGCTACACTAGAGTAAACAAATATATATGAATCCAAAACTTCAAGAACAAATAGACGAACAAGAAATAAAGATAAACGAGATTCTTACTTCTGTGCGCAAGACAGAAAAGTACATGAGGTTAACTTTTTGGATTACGATTGGTGTCGTGGTTCTTCCTTTAGTTTTGTTTGCATTTGCAATACCTATGATAATGAGTTCACTCGGTGCGTACACTTCCACAATAGAAGGTTTGATTTAAAAGTCTATGAAAAAATCGTCTGGTTAAACAATGACAGAAAGATGTATTTGTATCCAGGTGAGGTGGCAAACTGGCATTTTATACCAGTGACCAAACAATTGGGACAGAAATTAAAGAAAAGTTTTGCGCCAACAGTCGCGGCTTCGGCTCAATCCCAGTTGAAGTAACAATCGGTAAGACTATTTGGAAGACTTCAAGTTTTCCCGACAAATACTCTGGTTCATATATCTTGCTAGTAAAGGCAGTGATTCGGAAAACCGAAGACATTGAAGCAGAAGAAAAAGTTAAGTTCTCGGTTAAAATAATTACATAATAAAAAGCGGTGCGGGGCCCTGGGCCCGCACCGCTTTTTATTTCTTTCTACTCCCCAATCAACTTCTTTAGTATTGGGCAATGTGGAACCCACATCACAAATCCAGCCATGAAGAATCCTAGACCACTGACCGCAGGTGGTGTGGGCCAAGGGTAGCTAAAAAACATATATATTCCGACTCCAATTACGCCAAGCGTAAGTGCTTTTTGGATAAGACTTTTAGTTTTATTCATACTTGATGAGAAATTAGATTGATATGCTATATTCTATCAAAAACCAGCAATAATAGTTGCAGATAGGTTCGCTAGTAGTCACCAGAGTTTTCTTTCTGTCCACGTAAGGTGAAACCGTAACTGTAGTAAAAGTAACGTAAGGTCGGTCGTAATTACGACCGACCTTACGTTACTTTTCAAGACTAATGGTGGATTGAACTTTTACCTTTCTGCTTTCCAGCGCTTTAGATTACGGGACAGGATGAGTGAAACAATAAAGATTACGACCGACAGAGTTAAGAATTTTGGATCAAAAGCATTGAAGGATAGTCCGTTCATTTGGAACTCTTTTAGGTCTACTGAGGCACCGAGTGCGACAAAGGTAGTTAGTCCCGGCATGATACCGATAAGAGTCGCAAAGAAATATTCACTCCACTTGGCCCGAACAATACCAGATCCGTAATTAGTGAGATCGAATGGTACATAAAAAAGTCGCATGAGAAGAACAGTCTCGAAAGAGTTCTTGCGCAGTGCTTCTATCCAATTTCCAATGATACTGTCTTCAAGTCGAAGGTCTTTACCAAAGAACCGACCAATCCAATAAGCGAAGTTTGCTGATGCATTTTCTCCGAGTATGGTGTAAAGAATGCCCCACCAAAAACCAAATAATGCTCCTGATAATGCTGTAAGCAAAGTTGCGGGAAACAGAACAAGTGGGCGGACTGCATAGAGCAGCATATACACTAATGGTCCCCAAATGGTTGAAGTGAAGAAGTGAAGAAGTTGGAAGATGAAATCTTGGTAAGAGAGGTCGTTTGTGATGCGGTAGTGTTGGAAGCTGTAAATCAAAGCTACCCAGAAAATACCTGCAATGAGTTTAGGAGCTACACGTTTTATTAAGCGTACTACATCAGTTTTTAAGTCTGTCATTTGTCGACCGAAAAATTGATCAGCAGCTTTTTTGATTGTAAGTGAATAGGTAGGGTATGCGTAAATAAGTTTTTGTAACTTCCAGAGAGAAATTTTGTGATCAATCGCTAGAGTGAAAGTAGTGATTATTTCCCCAGCACTAGCTCCAATAATATGTGCGCCCAAGACAGCCCCATTCAATCGTCTGGCTATAACAACTAAAAGTCCGTCGGTTGAAGCGTCAGTCTTCGCTCGGTCGTTTTGTGAGAACGGTACTTCGATTCGCATCAGGCGTTCTTCAGTATATTTTCCTACCGCTTCTTTCCATGACATTCCAACCTGGGCTACTTCTGGGGAGGTGTAAGTAACTTTTGGTACGGCGTTTTTTTTATTTACTCGAAGTAATCCGCGACTAGCCACTCGTTTTACTACCTGTCTTGCGGTGTCGTCGGCGGTGTGGGTGAATTTCAATCGCTGCGATACGTCACCAACAGCGTATACATATTTGTTTGAAGTACGGAATTGACTGTCGATCATGATGCAACGATTATCGAACTTAATACCAGCCGCTTCCATACCGTTTGGCAAGTTTGGTACTCGGCCAATAGCGATAAGAACTTTGTCGAAAGCGACTCGTTCTTCGTCAACGACAACGTCGCTATTTTTGATATCAAAAATAGCGACGTTGTCTTCAACTCGGCTGATGAAAGCTTGGAAGTGAATAGTTATACCGAGTTTATCAAAAGCCCGCCGTAGAATTGGTCGGATTGATTTGTCTTCAAGACGGGCGAATTCAGAATCAATGGCAGCTATGGTAACTTTGCTTCCAAGCATGGCGAGAGCTTGTCCCATCTCTAAACCAATTGGTCCAGCCCCAATAATGAGAGTTTTTTCCGGGATCGTTTCTATGTCAAAAAGGTTTTGATTGGTTAAGGTGTCGGTTTCTCTCAAGCCGGGAACTGTCATCATTCGGGGGCTGGAGCCAGTTGCGATTATAGCTGTTTTGTATCCGTACACGGTTTCACCAACCTTAATCGAACATTCTGTATTAAAAATCGCCTCCCCCATAACAACTTCAATGCCTATCTTTTTGAAGGTTTCGGGCGTTTCATCTGCCAATATATTGTTAATCGTATCACGTACGTAAGTAAGGGAACCCTGTCTGTAGGTTTCGCTGTCTGTGGTTTTACCCGCAATATGTTTTGCTAGATAGTATTCTTTGGCCCGATGAAGGATAGCTTTGCTGGGAACGCATCCGGTGTTAGTACACTCGCCACCCATATGTTCTCGCTCAACGAGCAACACCGATTTACCGATTTTTGCAAACCCGACGGCAGCAGTCAGTCCTCCTGATCCGGCTCCGATTACTACTACGTCATACGATTCCTTTTCCATAGAGTGCTAATTATTTTATAAATGTTTTTCGCCGTACCAATGCACGACGGCCTTTGTCATTACTAGCACAACTAGCAAAATGATTGTTTCAGGATAAGCGCTTCCCATAGTAATGAAGTGATACGCGATGATTGCCATCAATCCATTCATTCCAACGAGGTAAGAGATACGATGGGAGAGAGCCCGAATACGTTCTTCTCTTTCGTCATGAGCACGTTCTTTAAAGATAGTGATACCGTAAAGAATTGTAACCAATGTTAAGAGTCCAAGAATTGTTTCTACCAACATAGTCGGCATGAGTAAATGGAGTGGGTCTAGAAATGCTAATGCAAGAATAACAACTAAGGTAGGGAGTAAAAGGTGAATGTTCATATATTCATTATACTAAGAAGCTGTCTAATGTCTCATCGGAGTTCAAAGCGTGAAGATACGCGAGCGAGACACGAGGTGGAGACTGCAGTGAACACTTGTTCACTGCAGTCGAACCAAAATGTTGCAGCCGCGTATCTTCGTGCGACAACCCGAAACAAATTTTATTGTAATTATTAATGTGTTGTGACATAGACAGTTTCTTATGTTTCGTAAAATAATTTCTCAACTCTGGTGTTTAATGTCTGGGCAAGTCTTAATCCGAGACGGACTGAAGGTTCATAATTACCTTTTTCAATTGAGATAATTGTTTGTCTGGTAACGCCAACAGCTTCAGCTAGTTTGGCTTGGGTCAGTCCGCCCTGGGTGCGGAATTCCTGAACATAATTTTGAAGGGCTGTTTTTTTCATAAAGGTTACGGAATAATTACCACTCTCTCTTCTCCGTGTTGAGTCGCAAAGCTAAACCACATTTCAAAGTAGAAAGGATATTCTAAACCGGACTTGTCTACAATAGTGAGTTCTCCAGAGTCGGTGGCAGTTAAAGAATAGGATTCTCCGTCGATTGTTTCAGTGGTTGTTTGTGCTTCACGAAGTGCCAACCAGGGTGTGGCGACTGGTGTGCTGTCTTTGGTACGAAATATGGTCATGATGGTTTTGAGAGGAAAGGTAGTGTCGAGCGTACTCGGCTCAAAAACAAAACGATTGTCGGTTTCATATCCAGAGTATGGGTTACGGTCGTAGTCTCGACTGTAGCCAGTGTCGCTACTGAGAATTTGAGCATCGGAGTATCTGGTTTTAACCTCACCCAAGTTCATAAGTTGAAACGGAACTAGTTTAAGCTGTGCTCCGAAAAATGAACCAGCCAATACTTGACCGGTGCTTTGTTGCCAAAGATTCTCAGTCGAGCGGTCGTACATAATCATGTTACTTTCGAGAAGGGAGCCACTAACACCAAAAGTTGTCACAGTTCCGTCAGTAAGTGTCCTGTCGTACACAATCGCACTGCCGCAAAGAGGACAGAAGGTAACTGCAACAGGAACGTCGTCGACTGTGTCATTAACAATCTCGTGCCAGGTCAGAATGTTGTACGGGTAGACTTTTGTTTCATTTTTTCCAATCATTACAATTGTTGCCACCTCATCTGGGTAGTCGGCTTCGCTAAGCGGAATGAACTTCGGGTCTTCAAGGGCTGGGATACCATCTTTTGATGGTCCTCCAGAAAGTGCCTCTGCTAGTTTGGGATTGGACTGATCCCAGTCGGTGTTTGGAAATAGTTCTAATAGATGAGAGGGAATATCGACAGCTGATGCATTTTCATTTGGTTCAGTCATAGTGTTTTCAGTTTCAAGTTTATCAAGGAGCCGTTGTTCTATTTGAGTGACATCAAAGACCTCACTATCAATAATTTTAGTCTCAATTTTTTTGTCGAAGCCACTTACAATGGCGATACCAACAATAAAAAATAAAACTCCAATACCACGCTTAAATAAACTTTCGCTACTGGCAGCACTCATGATTCTTGTAATAAGTTTTTGACCGATGATGGCTATTAGACTAAGTACCAATACCAGTCCAAAAATGTAGGCCAAGAGATATGTAGTACCAAGCCAAAAACTAGCCGGAAGGACTGTCGCCAGAATTACGAAGTAAGTTGGGCTACAGGTTGAGAACACAGGTCCAAGGGCAGCACCAATAAGTACGTCTCCCCAAATACTTTTCTTTTGGTGTCCAGCACCCATTAGTTTATTTGCTTCTACGCTAGTTTTGGCAACAAACGGCAGTGACTCCCAGAGTCGAGGGAATATGAGAATGATTCCAAATCCAACTAAGATTCCTCCCGAAAGATACGACCACACCTGTGGCGGAATATCGATGAGCGCAGTTGATGCTTTAAGGAGATACGTAAAAAGAAGTATCGACAGCGCCAATGAACCAATCACAATGAAGGGTGTGCTCTTGCTCCTAGCTCCAACACTACTTCCGATTACTACCGGTAGTAACGGTAGTATGCAGGGGGCTAAGACAGTGAGAATACCGGCTAGGAATGAGACTAGTAATAAAGTCATGGTTTAGAGTTTGGCTAAGACATCCTTTAGAGTACTTCCTCCGACCCACTTCTTGACCATTGCTCCGTCGGAACTTACTAATACGAATGTATGTTGAGTGGTAACTCCATATTGTTTACGTAGGGCAACATTAGTGTCGTAGTCAACCTTGTAAATTTCTACTCCGGCGGGAATTGAAGATAGGTCAGCGTTAATGTTCTTGTCGACAGTGCGACAACTTGGGCACCAAGTAGCACTAAAGTTTAGTACGATAAATTCGCCGACACTGTTTGTAATAGCTGCTGGTGTGTAAGTCGTGTATATTCCGGCCGCTAGGGGAGCGGCGGGCGCTGCTGATAAGGTGTCAGCCGACACTGTTTCATTACCGTTCATAACTTCACTATCAGTCATTACTTTTTCATCCTCTATCTTAGTGTCACCCACTACTTCTTCATTCGCCAACTCTGTTTCTTCATCCGCCAACTCAGCTGTTTTAACTATGGATGAATCGTTGGCTGCTAAATTTGACCGATCGTCACTGTCGTTACGCTCAAGGTTGAAACCCACTACTAGTAAAAGAACGATTCCTAGGCCAATAAATATTTTTGATTGTGTGTTCATATGTATGTGTAAGATATTTTTTAACAAAACCTGCTTATGATAAACGGTCTCCTTTCAATGTTAAGTATACTTTACATACGACCAGACACATATTTTCTTTCAAAGGGTGCGAAAACGTCGAATTCTGGTTGATGTTTCGTTGTAAATACATTATAGTATCGCCGACTAGCCATACGGCTATTTCTTAAGTGCAAACAAGGAGCGTAAGCGACTATGTTCCACTTATGTCAATAATTTTCCTATCCTTGGGCAAATTTTGACCCTATTGCATGGTACTAGGACTAAAGAATATCAAACTGAGACCAAGGTATTTTTTAGTCCTACGAGTCATTTCTTAGGGAGGTAAAAAGTTATTCATATATATAGATAAAGATTAAAAATTTATGGCACGAGCATTTCCACTCGAAAAACTGCGCAACTTCGGTATTGTCGCCCACGTTGATGCAGGTAAAACAACAACATCTGAACGAATTCTGTTTTATACAGGAATGAGTCACAAGATTGGTGAGGTACACGACGGTGCTACTGTAACTGACTGGATGGATCAAGAAAGAGAGCGCGGTATCACAATTACTGCGGCGGCTATTTCTTGTAACTGGGCTAAGACTCTAGAGACTGATCGAAATAACACCGACAAGCAGTTCACTTTTAACATTATTGATACCCCGGGGCACATCGACTTTACTGCCGAAGTAAAACGGTCTATGCGTGTGCTCGATGGTGCTGTAGTGGTGTTCGACGGTGCGGCTGGAGTAGAGCCACAAACTGAAACTAACTGGGGTTATGCTGACGAAGCAAACGTTCCTCGTATTTGTTTCGTAAATAAAATGGACAAGACGGGAGCTGACTTTGATGCTTCAGTGAAGTCAATTGAAGAACGTCTTTCAAAAAAAGCTTGCCGAATTCAAATCCCAATGGGGGCTGAAAATGATATTCGAGGAGTAGTCGATTTGGTATCTATGAAGGCATACTCTTTTGCTGGAGAAATGGGAATGGAAGTAACTGAAGCAGAAATTCCCGAAGAATTCCAAGCAGAGGCTGAAGCACGTCGAGCTGAACTTATCGAACGAGTAGTTGAACATGATGACGCTTTGATGGAAGCTTTCCTTGAGGGTAATGAACCTTCAAATGAAGACCTGAAGAAGACTCTTCGAAAGGCAGTATTGGCTAACGAAATCTTCCCCGTCATGACTGGAACAGCTCTTCAGAACATAGGTGTACAACTTGTCCTTGATGCAGTGGTTGATTACCTTCCTTCACCACTTGATCTTCCTGATACGGAGGGGACAGACCCTAAAGACGAAGAAGTCGTTGTAACCAGAAAGCCTTCTGATGATGAACCAATGAGTGCGCTCGTATTTAAACTTCAAGACGATAAGTTTGTAGGACAGCTAGCCTTCTTCCGGGTTTACTCAGGAAAAGTAACCTCTGGTACGTACATTCTAAACTCTTCTACTGGAAACAAAGAACGGGTTGGACGAATCGTACGACTAATGGCTGACAAACGAGAAGAAGTGGATGAAGTCTACTCTGGAGAAATCGCAGCGGCAGTAGGAATTAAAGAAGTAAAGACTTCGCACACACTATGTGATTTGGATAAGCCAATCCTGCTTGAAACAATCACCTTCCCAGCGCCAGTGGTAGCGGTGCGAGTAGAGCCAAAGACAAAACAAGATCAAGAGAAAATGGGAGTAGCGTTGAAGCGTCTTTCTGACGAAGATCCAACTTTTGTTGTTTCTACGGATGATGAAACCCTGGAAACTATTATCGCCGGTATGGGTGAGCTTCACCTCGATATTCTAGTTGACCGTATGAAGCGAGAGTTTGGAGTTGAAGCGGATATCGGAAAGCCACAGGTAGCTTATCGGGAAACTATTCAACGTGAAGCCGAGGCGGAGTACAAGTACGTGAAGCAGTCTGGTGGTCGTGGTCAGTATGGTCACGTTAAGATTCGAATCAAGCCACTAGAAGCGCTCGAGTTAGGTGCAGACGGAGAAGAAAAGAAACTTGCTAAGAACGTGACTCGTGAAGATCACTTTGAATTCATTAACACTATCAAAGGAGGAGTGATTCCTCAGGAATTTATCCCAGCTGTTATGAAGGGATGTAAGGAAGCGATGGGGCGAGGATTTGTAGCTGGTTACAAAATGGAAGATGTTTCTGTTGAATTATATGATGGTTCATTCCATGACGTAGACTCCTCTGAGATTGCTTTTAAATTAGCTGGTATCAATGCCTTTAAAGAGGCGGCGAAGCGAGCAAACGCAGTTATCCTCGAACCAGTAATGAAAGTAGAGGTTAGAACTCCAGACGAATACGTAGGAGATGTCAATGGTGGTATTTCTTCAAAGCGCGGACAAGTTGAAGCGTCTGAAGAAATTGGAGGAAAGACAATTGTTAACGCAAAAGTCCCGCTTTCAGAAATGTTTGGTTACACTAATACCTTACGTTCAATGACTCAAGGACGAGCTTCAATGACAATGGAATTTGATCACTACGCAGTGGTCCCTCCAAACGTAGCTGCTGACATCAAGAAGGCGCGAGGGATTTCTGACGAGGAGTAAGACCACATAGAGTAAAAATAAAAACTGCGCCTAAAGGCGCAGTTTTTATTCATGTGAATAGCTCACAAACAATTTACATCTTTGCCATGTATTATAATGAGAACATGAAAGAATTTAATTCCGAAGAAAATCAAATAGACGATATCCACCAGCGTCTGAACAAGATGCTGTAAGTAAGAAACCATCGGTGTTTCTTGTTGTTCTATTAATTATACTAGGGTTAACAATTTTTCTAGTTTTTGTCCTGAATCTTGATTCTAGACCAAATGAAAACGATTCAACCCCAGTTGTTTCAGATTCCGATGTTGTGTCAGATCAAGAGCGACCCACTGAAGCCGAATTCCAAGCCGAAATAGATGCTCTGGTAGAATATGTTACAGACACAAATAATGAAGGACGGCTCACTGACCCGGAACGTTAATCAATGCTGGAGGCGTTTAACAATCAGAGTCAGTACCCACTTTGTCTAACCGTTGTGACTTAATAATAAGATTAAATTAATAGACATCATCATATGAAAATAAAAATCGTATCTCTTATTAAAGAAATCGGCGTACTAACAATTGCCTTAACGTTAGCTTTAGTAGCCAATTTCGCTTATGGTCAGTGGACTGGCCCGTCCGGTGCTCCTACCACCAATAACGTACCAGCTCCTTTGAACGTTGGTAGCGACAATCAAAGTAAGGTAGGAGGAATTACTGTGGGTGGCGATATTACCGCATTGGACGATATTACCGCATTGGACGTTATTACCGCAGGGGGCAATATTTTCGCAGGGGACAATATTTTAGTAGAGGGCCATATTTCCGTAAAGGGTAGACTTACTGCCCTTCAAGTTCGAACTGCCAGTAATTGTGACGATAAAGGTAATGCTTGCCTTCCTCATTCACGTTTTGTGGAGATGGCTCTCAAGTGCGGAGTCTATGCGCATCGAGAAAGGTGGAGAACGTATCAAGGGTCCATCTTTTCTGGTACATGTAACAGTGCTGAAAGTCAAGAATGGAGAAATTACAGATGCTGGGCTGGTGATGCTACATATACTACAGAAGACGTAATAATCAGTGAAGATGACCCAACCGATGACTCGTGTATATAGTGATAGAGATTAAATTCATACATCCTTCTTCTCTCATAGAGAATTACAGCATCTAAGCTGCTCAAGTACATAAAAAGGGCCCCGAAAGGGGCCCTTTTTTCATGCAAAATATCACCACTCTGATACGATAGCTCCCCTGCACACAGGGAGTCCTGTGCGTGGAGCGAAAATATACTGCTCTTTCACACGTTTTTGGTGTTCAACCGAGACGCAGTGGTCCCTCCAAACGTAGCTGCTGACATCAAGAAGGCGCGAGGGATTTCTGACGAGGAGTAAGACCACATAGAGTAAAAATAAAAACTGCACCTAAAGGCGCAGTTTTTATTTATGTGAATAACTTCCAAACAATTTCCATCTTTGCCATGTATTATAATGAAAACATGAAAGAATTTAATTCCGAAGAAAATCAAATAGACGATAATTCACCTGCAGAACAAGATTCAGAACAAGATGCTGTAAGTAAGAAACCATCGGTGTTTCTTGTTGTTCTATTAATTATACTAGGGTTAACAATTTTTCTAGTTTTTGTCCTGAATCTTGATTCTAGACCAAATGAAAACGATCCAACCCCAGTTGTGCCAGATTCCGATGTTGTGTTAGATCAAGAACAGTCAACTGAAGACAAACGCCAAGCCGAAATAGATGCTCTGTTAGAATCTTATGCAGATCAAGAACGACCCAGTGAAGCCGAACTTGATGCTCTGTTAGAATCTTATGCAGATCAAGAACGACCCAGTGAAGCCGAACTTGATGCTCTGTTAGAATCTTATGCAGATCAAGAACGACCCACTGGAGCCGAATTCCAAGCCGAACTTGATGCTCTGTCAGAATATGTTACAGATCAAGAGCCTCCCACTCAAGCCGAAATAGATGCTCTGGTAGAATATGTTACAGATCAAGAGCCTCCCACTCAAGCCGAAATAGATGCTCTGGTAGAATATGTTACAGACACAAATAATGAAGGACGGCTCACTGACCCGGAACGTTAATCAATGCTGGAGGCGTTTAACAATCAGAGCCAGTAGCAACTTTACATAACATCCGTGGTATAATTATAGGATTAATTAGTAGAAATCATCATATGAAAATAAAAATCGTATCTTTTATTAAAGAAGTTGGAGTACTAACTACCGCCCTAACGTTAGCTTTAGTAGCCAATTTCGCTTATGGTCAGTGGAGCGGCCCCTCTGGCGCTCCCTCTGCAGGCACAAACGTTGATTCTCCTTTGAACGTTGGTATCGACAATCAAATTAAGATAGGAGGAATTACTGTGGACGGTACGCTCTCTGCTTCCGAAGTTGCTGTGGACGGTACGCTCTCTGCTTCCGAAGTTGCTGTGGACGGTACGCTCTCTGTTTCCGAAGTTGCTGTGGACTCTATTCTTTCTGCTGAACAAGTTGTTGCATCAGTCCGCGTCACAGCACCTTACGTCGCAACGAACTTTACTTATGTGAATACTCATCAGTCATG
>JBLIOC010000020.1:0-15208 GCA_047639355.1 Minisyncoccia bacterium
AGAGTGTCGAAGATGTGTATGCAGACTCTATTGAATTTCAACCCAATGCAAAAGCTGAGAGCTATCAAAGTTTGGGAAATTCTGAAGTATCCGGTGATAAAGTTTTTGAAACCTTACTCCAAAAATTCACAGAACTACAGAAGTTAATTAATTTATGCAGGCAAGACATTATTCCGAACGGAAATGAGATTCAAGATTTTCAGATAAGAAAAATGCAAGGACTTTACAACGATATGATTAATTTAAGAAATCATATTACTGATACTTATGTTAATTTGCAAGAATTAATTGAAACACCAGTTATTGAAAAATCTGCTCAGGTTGAAGACGGTGGGGATGAAGAGTTGAGTGACGGTGTCTTAGTGGGTAGTAGTGAAAAAAATGAAGTATCTTACATTAAGGAGATGGGTGAGAATGACAGCGAAATTCCAGATACTTCAGAAGTTAAACCTAGTTTTTATTTAGAAGAAGTAGTAGGGGTCATAGATACCTACGCTTCAACTGAGCAAGCGATTACCGGGGTGGCAAATACGGTTAATGGTGTTCATAAAAGGATGTTTGAATTGTTTCCTTCGTCTAAAAAGACAGAGGATCTTGAAGTTTATTTGGTTGAGTTAGATACGTGTGTAAATAGAGTAAAAAATTTAGAAAAAAAGATTGAAGATGCTAGAAACTCAAATGAAGATGAGGTTGTGTTAAGAAGTAACCTCAGTCGTTATACTCGAGTAGCTCATGAAATAGGTGTAAATGCCAAAGTAATAGAGCAAGTATTACTTAAAAATAATGGCTCATCAACTCAAGAAGAAGTGAAAGTAAAAGTGTCCAATAATAATGAGAATGTTGTAGAACATGAATCATATTTAGGTATCTCAATAGAACAACCTGAAGTAGTTGAGGGGCCTGATGATGGTGACAGTGATGACGAACAGACTGAAACCTTCGCTCCATTTGTTAGACGGAAAGATATGGTCATTCTTCCAGACACCGACGCCGACAAAGTCGTTCCAATTTTCGTGGCAGAAAGAGCTAGACTTCGTTTGGAAAAGCAGCTTGGGAAATCTATCTCATCAAATTCTAAAAAAACAAACACTACTGTTGAGGAGCCTAGGTCAATGATTGTTGAGGAGAGCGGGTCACCAAATTATATGTCAGTGGTTGCTGCATTAGAAAGTCAAGATCCAATTAATGAGATCGTTAGTGATGAAGTACTATTCCTTAACCATTCTAAAATAGCAAATAATGAAACCCTATCACGAAGAGAATATTTAAATGAAGAAAGATATCAGTCGTTTATTAAGATGTATTCAATTTCTCCCGCCTCTTTTGAAAAAATACTTGATAGCAAAGTAGTACATTTTGAAAGCGAAACAGTAGATGGAATTGGAAAGTTCTTTGGTGACACTTTTGCTAGTCCATTTTCCTACTTAAAAGATATGACTGTGGCAGAAGTTTTAATTTTAGGTAATAAACCAGAAGTGAAATTTGAACTACAGGAAAAAGACATCAAGTATGAAACATTTGTTGCTTGGATGGAATTCATTATAGATATGCAACAAGTCGTTGGTGACAATCCAGATATGACTTTCGGTGAATTATACGCTCGATGGATAATCGAAACTGATATTAATTACCATTCTAATGAGTCAAAGGTCGCGTAATTCACAGGTTAAACCATTATATTGCTTCTGCCGATTTAATTAGTGTTATAATATACAACATATGTCGAAAGATAGCTCTTTGCAGACGGGTGCGGTTGGATCGGAATTTGATCTTGATTCACAGCCTGGGATAACTCATTTATTAGCTTCTGTAAGAGCAGCCGAGCTTGACGCCGGCCAAAAAAATGAGTTAAGAGATTTAATTTTTTTGTATGCTAATGGTGGAAAGGACCAGTCAGTTAGGAATACATTAGAGCTAAAGATCAAAGCTTACAATTTACAGACAACAGCATTCTCAGCCAAACCTAAGGTTATCGTACGTTCGCAGCATCCTTTTGGCACTTCACGACCGGTGCCAAGCTTTCTTGTAACCGAAAAAAACTCTGTTGAAAAAAATCAGACACCTAATACTTCTACTACTAAACCTCCAACAGTCGTTCCTGTTCTAGCTTACAAACCAACCACACCACCAGTGTCTGCCGCGCCAGCTCCTGTTAGTGTACAAGTCTCAGAACCAACTTCTCAAGTAGCACCTGATGTTTCAGTGGCAGTTTCTCCACCTATTCTACCCGAACCAGTAAAGCCTGATGCAACCGCAAACAATGTTGAGTATGACCCTGATCATAATCTAAAAAGAATTCGTGAAATTAAATCTTTAGTTAATGATAAAGTCGGCAATCCTGTTAACTTAGTTGATATTGATAATGAAGTCGGTCGAGAATATATGGGAGCTTTACTCGATGCAATGAAAAAGCTTAATAATGGCTCCTCAGCACTTTCTGCCATGAAGCGTCTCGAAGAGGCCTATTCAGCCGTTGAAAAAACTCTAACTGACTACAGTAATAAGAAAAGAATTGAAGTTGAAATTTCCCCTACAGAACCAGTTGTACCAATAGTCACGTCTGTACCATTTCAGTCAGCTCCGACACCAGCTCCACCTCAAGATCAGTCAACTCCAGTACCAACTCCAGTACCAACTCCAGTACCAACTCCAGTACCAACTCCAGTACCAACCCCAGTACCAACTCCAGTACCAACCCCAGTACCAACTCCATTTCCGGCACAAGCGCCAACTCCACAGCCAGATTCGCGTTCAGTAGAAAAGAAAAGTTCCGATGCGATAGTGGACGAACAAAACGTGCCCTTTTTGCAAAAGCCCAATTTTTCTTCGCCGAAGATATCTTCACCTCATGATTCTAAACCTTTTGGGCGCGCAGTAGAGCCAGTTAACTTACCGACTTACCAATCACCTACGCCAATATCAAATGCTCAGCCAGCCGAACCTGTAGTTCAACTGCGTGACACGTTCTCGGAGCCAGAACAGACAATTTCGTCTGTTAATTTGAATGTGGTTTCAGATAATAAAATTAAGAGCATACCGCTACCTGTAAACAATAAAGTTTCATCTCTTTCTGAAACTAAAACACAACCACGTACCCCAAATGATTTACCGTCAGCTTCATCTCTTGAAACAGCGTCAGTATCAGGGGACGAACTGTTCACAAAAGATGTTGATGATGGTCTTCAACAATTATTGTCAGAATGGGCTCTCTTTAAAAAAAGTGGTCTGTTTGGTACAGGACCTAACGGAAGACAACATCCTCTTTTCATTAAAATTTCAGAATTACAGATCCCGCTTCTTCTGGCTGGTCGATTTGAGGGTGCAACTCAAGAAATAAAGCAAAGTATTACCGACTATATGAATGGTTGGCGCTATGAGCAAGGTATTATTTACGTACAGGGTGAGCTCTTTGAGCACTATTTACGGCGCGTAATCCGTCATATTTTAGATTTACAAAAACAAAAAGTAGTACGATAATGTGATGATATGAAATATGGCCACCACGCAATTCTCTATCGAGCTGAATCTGTGTCTTCGTTTGAACTTCCACCGTCCAATAAATCAGTCGAAGTTGATAGTTTTCTTTGTGAAAGATTTGGTATTGATGATGCTAAAGAACTTATTAGAAAGGCTAATATTTCTCCGTCTCAATCAAATCGTCAACTGTTGGTAGTAAGGACAAATTTTGTCACTCTTGAGGCACAAAATGCATTACTAAAGATGCTTGAGGAACCTCCAATTTCTACTCAATTCACTTTTATTTTACCTATAGATTTTGTAGTTTTACCGACCTTAATTTCAAGATTTAGTAAACAAGATTCATCGCAAGTTTCAATTATCCCATCAGACAGTGAAGTCTTCCAAACTTTTCTAGGAAATGGATACAAAGAACGAATAGTAAGTATTGAAAAAGCTACCAAGAAAAAAGATACAGCATGGCAACGTTCACTTAAACAGGGGCTGATTGAATACATAAACATCTTACCTATGACTGACGTACCGTCGCTTAAAGATCTTGAATACATATCCAGACTATTGCTGACACGTGGAGCGTCTAATAAAATGTTACTAGAGCACGCTGCTCTCACTCTCCCAATTCGTTAGTGCGGGTAGAAAATGTTACACTGGTGCAAATAATTACATATAAATATAGATATGAATTCGGAAATCAAGGAAAAATTACAGGAAGCAAAGGAGTGGTTACAAAAAGAGTACGCTACTATTCGCACTGGACAAGCGAGCCCAGCTCTACTTGATAGTGTTAAGGTAGAGTGTTTCGGCTCAGTACTACCTCTGAATCAGGTTGCTAATGTTGGTATCGAAGATGCAAGAACTCTACGAATTTCACCTTGGGACGCTTCCCAAGTAGCAGCTATTGAACAGGCGATTCGCGATACAGATCAAGGAGTGTCTATTGCAACCGACTCTTCCGGAGTGCGTGTTATGTTTCCAGAGTTAACAGTTGAGCGTAGAGAACAATTGCTGAAATTGGCTAAAAGTAAATTTGAGGATTCACGTATTGCTGTACGCTCCACTCGAGATGATGCTATGAAGCAAATTGAAAAATCAGAAAAAGCTGGCGATATAAGTAAGGATGAAAAGTTTACTCAGAAAGATCTTATTCAGCAAGATGTCGATGCTGTAAATAAAGAGCTCGACTATTTGTTCTCTCAAAAAGAGCAAGAGCTAAAAAAATAAATTTATGTCCATCCTACTTTTCTTAGCGGTTTTGTTTGTACTAATTTTAGTGCACGAATGGGGCCACTTCATTGTCGCCAAAAAGACCGGTATGCGTGTCGATGAATTCGGAATTGGCTTTCCTCCAAAGCTTTATGGAATCAAAAAAGGTGAGACAGAATATACTTTTAACGCCTTACCAATCGGTGGTTTTGTTAGAATTTGGGGAGAAAACGGAGATGAGCAACTTTCTCCCGACGAGATCAGGGTGAACGATGGTCTGCATGAAGTCTCTGCCGAGGTTGATGCAAAGTCTGTATCTACTGCTAAAATTGACTATTCTCGCTCATTTGGTAATCGCCCAAAATGGGCACAGGCGCTCGTATTGGTAGCTGGTGTCACCATGAACATTCTTTTTGCCTGGTTCCTATTCAGTCTTACCTATATGATTGGTATTCCTACACCAGTCGAAGAGTCATCTGCTTCTCCTTCAGCTCAACTCTATATCTCATCAATATTGCCTGGTAGTCCAGCCGGTGTAATTCCTTTAGGTTCAATAATTACTAGTATCGAAAGTGAGGCTGGGTTGCTCTTAGATCCTAGTCCTACTGAGTTTTCTAACGCTGTCATCGAATCTGGACCTGTTCCAGTTGACGTTTCTTACAGATTCAATGATATCGATGTAACAGTCTCTTTGACTCCTAAGCAAGGCCTTGTAGAAAGTGATCCAGAAAAATACAAAGTCGGAGCCTCGTTATCATTATTGGAGATCAAGAAAAGACCATTTTTAACAGCTCTTGCTGACGGATTTACAGCCACTGTTAATGGTTTGGTTGGAATTACTGCTGGTCTTTGGTCGCTTATCAGTCAGTCTTTCACTGGTGAAGCAGACTTTTCTCAAGTAGCCGGTCCGGTTGGCATTGTAGGAATGGTTGGGGACGCTGCGGCATTTGGTATCACAGCTCTCATGACTTTTACCGCTATTATCTCCTTAAATCTTGCTGTAATAAATTTACTACCATTTCCAGCCCTTGATGGCGGTAGATTAGTCTTTGTGGCAATTGAAGCAGTGACCAGAAAACAGATCCCACCCGAGTGGGCCGGACGACTTAATCTGGCTGGTTTTGCCATTCTTATGCTACTTATGATAGCTGTCACCTATAACGATATCTTGAGACTTTTGTAAAGTCGTACATATAGTATGTCTGACGGTAGAAAATAATATTCCCTGAGCACAAACCCCGATTTAATTATTTTCTCTGCTATTCTAGGGTGTAGTGCAATTTTACAAAGTCTCTTCTAGAGAGAATTATTTAATGTTCAATCCGAAATCATTTCAACTTATGCGACAATCAAAACTTTTCACAAAAACCCAGAAAGATGCGCCAAGCGACGAGAAGGCGAAGAATGCTCAGCTTTTGATACGTGCAGGCTACATCCACAAAGAAATGGCAGGAGTTTATCAGCTGCTGCCGCTTGGGCTGATGGTAGTGCAGAATCTTAAACAAATTGTCCGCGATGAAATGGCTGTCCTCGGGACTAACGAATTAGCTGCTACCAACTTGCAGCCTAAAGATGTTTGGGAAAAAACTGGTCGTTGGGACGATAAAGTTGTTGATGTGTGGTTTAAGTCTGCATTGAAAGCAGGTGGGGAAGTTGGGTTGGCATGGAGTCATGAAGAGCCGTTGGCTAACATGATGAAGAATCATGTCTCAAGCTACAAAGATTTGCCGGTCGCCGTCTATCAATTCCAAAATAAACTTCGTAACGAGGTGCGAGCCAAGAGTGGCATGATGCGAGGACGCGAGTTTATAATGAAAGACGCGTATTCATTTGCAGCCACAGAAGAACAGCATGAAGATTTTTATGAACGTTGCAAAGTTGCATACACGAAGTGTTTTGATCGTATGGGTGTTGGTGATGACACATATATCACCTTTGCTGCTGGCGGTGCTTTTACTGAGTTTTCCCATGAGTTCCAAACTGTGTGCGAAGCTGGTGAAGATGTGACATACATTTGTAAAGAAAAAGGCGTTGCGATCAATGAAGAAGTTCTGGACTCAGTTGATCTCGCAAAGCTTGGTGTTACTAAGGACGATCTTGTTGCAACCAAAACTGCTGAGGTTGGCAATATTTTCAACTTTGGGCGATCAAAAGCTGAAGAGGTCGGACTGGCATTTAATAACGAAGATGGCGAGCGGGCTTCAGTCTGGATGGGTTCATACGGAATTGGTATTACACGCATGATGGGTGTGTTGGTTGAAAAGTTTGCTGATGATAAAGGGATTATCTGGCCAGATAGTGTCGCACCATACACTGTTCATTTGGTCGGACTCAACACCGATGATAAAGAAATAACCGATTGGGCAGATGGTATTTACTCTGCGCTTAAAGCTCGTGGCGTAAAGGTGCTCTTTGACGATCGTGACACACGTGCCGGTGAGAAGTTTGCCGATAGTGATTTGTTAGGGATGCCATATCGAGTGGTATTGAGTCGAAAAGGGAAAGAGCACGGGACTTTCGAGGTAGTGACACGTAAAACTGGAGAGGTTAGAAATCTATCTGAAGCTGAACTTTTTCAAGACTTTGCTCCAGAAGGGGGTGCGTAGTACAATAGGTAAAATGAACGTATTTACGCGACAATTAAACGCGGTCCTTTCAGCTGTTTCTACAGATATGGCAATTGATCTGGGCACGGCTAACACACTGGTCTATGTGAAAGGAAAAGGAATCGTTCTGAATGAACCAACAATTGTTGCTATCAACAAAAAGACAGGTCAGTTAGTGGCTGTTGGTAATGAGGCTAAGACTATGCAGGGTCGCACCCCAGGACATATTGATGTGGTTAGACCCTTGGTTGATGGTGTTATTTCAGACTTTGAAGTTGCCGAGGAAATGCTAGCCTATCTTATTGGAAAGGTTCGTGGTGAAATGCGTTCTTTAGTTGCCCCAAGGATACTAATTGGTGTACCGTCGGGTATTACAAATGTGGAGATGCGTGCAGCTCAAGACGCGGCCAAAAACGCCGGAGCTAGAGACGTGTTCTTGATTGAAGAGTCAATGTCTGCAGCAATTGGAGCAAAGTTACCAATTAGTAAAGCGGTAGGCAGTATGATTATTGATATTGGGGGTGGAACGACCGATATCGCTGTAATTTCACTGAGCGGTTTGGTGGTTTCTCGAAATCTTCGAGTAGCCGGTGACCATCTCAATTCTTCAATCACATCTTATATTAGAGACCAGTTCAAAGTGCATGTAGGAGAAAAAACAGCCGAAGATGCCAAGATTGCTTTAGCTTCAATCACGCATTCCGAGGCTGGAAAAGAATTGGTCGCAAGAGGTCGCGATGCTGTGACCGGTCTGCCTCGCGAAGTTGTTATCACAGACGCTGATGTTCGTGATGCGGTAGCCGGACAGGTAGATACTATTGTCGAAACGGTCAAAGATGTACTGGAACAAACTCCGCCAGAAGTATTGGCTGACATAATGCAGAGGGGTATTCATTTGTCTGGAGGAGGTGCTCTGATTCCTGGTCTAGCCCCTCTTCTAGAGCATGCACTCCAAGTACCGGTGATCGTAGTACCAGATCCACTTAGAGCTGTCATCCGTGGTGCCGGCATTGTGATAGAAAATCTTGAAGATTATAAAGAAATACTCATTGATCATGAAGGTTCGATTTCGACACATTTCTAAACATAAGCGGATATTTAACGTAGTGTTTTTTTCCGTATTGATTATAGGTGTAGGAATGCTCCTGCCTCGAGTGTTTTCGGCAGTGTCGGCATCAGTTATGTATCCAGTTCATGTTACTAATACCTGGCTTAAAGAATCATCTAATCTAGTTCCTGTTTTTATTCGTGACCGGCAGTCACTCCAGGGTCAAGTTGAATCATTAAAAAATGAATTGGTAATAAAAGGTGGATCGAATCTTACTCAACAACGGTTGGTAGAGGAGAATGCACGATTAAGAAGGTTGCTTGGCGCAGATGAGGAAACCCGCACCGCAGCCGCTGTCATTGCCCGTCCCAGTGAGTTACCATATGACCTTTTGCAGATTAATCGCGGAAGTTTGCATGGCATTGAGGTTGGTTCCCCGGTGTTTCTTGGTCGGGATATCGTCATCGGGTTAGTCGTTCATACCGCCACAGAATATTCTTTTGTCGAGTTAATTACAACTCCTGGTTTTGAGGCAACAGTTTTTATATCTGGTCCAAATGTAGCCGCCACACTAGAAGGTTATGGTGGAGGAGTAGCTAGGGTTAGAGTACCGCAGGGGATACACCTCTCGGTAGGTAATTTGGTGTACTTACCAAGTGTCGAGCCTGGTGTTTTTGGCCGTATTTCACATATTGAAAATCGTCCTACTCAGCCTGAGCAATATGGCTATATTTCACCAGACATAGCAATTTCAAGTATTTATCAAGTATCAGTAGGTAAACGGTCTCAAATTTCTCATGAAACATCAGAGATTAATGAGCGCATTCTTGAACAAATGAAAACAGAATTGTTACTAGATAATCTAAATGCTGAAACAAGTGTTTCAACCTCTACTGTTAAAGAAAGGACAGATAGTAATAATGTAGAAGAGTAAGATTATGCGAGCAGTCAGTTTATATACCTTCGTCATTTTTTCATTTATGCAAGGCTGGCCTTTGTTAACCTTTTTCTTAGTTATCATTTTTAGTCTTTGGCATAATCCAGCTACTTTTATTCCTCTTGCTATCTTGATGGATGGGTATTTTGGAAATTTCGCCAGTGTACCAACCTTAAGTATTTTAGCAGTTGGGTGGTTTGTTGCTACTGAATATATCCGACCCAGAATTACTAACCTCAGAAACGTATAATTATGTCTCGGCTTCAAGATAGATATACAAAAAATGTTGAAGTAGAAGAAGTTTTGCTTGACGCTTCTAATATTCCGGCATTTAATCGCGGTCGTCTTGAAGGAAAAAGAGAACTTCCGATCACAAAAAGAAACATTTATACAGTCTGGATATTATTTCTTGTGATTGCTGCAGCATTTATAGCTCAGATTTTTTCACTTCAGGTTGTAGAAGGAGACGGGTATCGTTTGATAGCTGAAAACAATCGGGTTGATAAAGCGCTCATAATCGCTGAGCGAGGTGTAGTTTATGATAGACGTGGTGAAATGATGATTTGGAACGAAGTAGATGAGTCGGGAGAGTATGATTTTCCCATCCGCGCCTACACTGACCGGTCTGGGCTGGGTCAGGTTTTAGGATACGTAAGTTATCCAAAAAAGGATAATCGAGGTTACTATTTTCGAACAGAGTACCTTGGTAGAAGTGGGGTAGAGTTAGCTTTTGATACCCTGTTAAAGGGTGAAAACGGGAGTAAAATTATCGAGGTAGATGCGCTTGCAGACATAATCAGCGAATTTGCTATTAATGCACCAAGTGAGGGTGGGCCCATAGCTCTCTCAGTCGACGCTGAGCTATCTGAGGCCATGTACGATATAATATCAACCTCAAGTGCCAAAGCCGGTTTTCGTAGTGGTGCTGGGGCAATTATGAATATTCATACGGGAGAGATTCTTGCTCTAACCAGTTTTCCGTCTTTTGATCCAGAGGTTATGGCTGACGGTGATGATGTAAACCTTATTAGAGAATATAATCTTGATGATCGTTTACCATTTTTAAATAAGGTTATAGGTGGAGCCTATGCTCCAGGTTCAATCGTTAAACCTTTTGTAGCCTATTCAGCTCTGGAGAACAATATTATTTCACCCGACAAGGAAATCATTAGTTATGGTTCAATTACGATTCCTAATCCTTATGACCCAAGTAACCCGTCTCGATTTAATGATTGGCGTTCACAAGGTAAGATGACAATGCGAGAAGCGATAGCTTTTTCTTCAAATG
The DNA here is from genome assembly GCA_047639355.1 of Minisyncoccia bacterium. Taxonomy (GTDB): domain Bacteria; phylum Patescibacteriota; class Minisyncoccia; order Phycocordibacterales; family UBA918; genus OLB19. The sequence continues at coordinate 10,560 of JBLIOC010000020.1, forward strand.
TATATTTTTATATTATAGGAGGAGGATTGCCAGAAATCGCTATCCCTCAAGCTGGACTAAATACTCCTTTGACTGGGTTAGGTATTACAAAAATGGCAAAGAATTTTCGTCGCTTTGGAATGGGGCAAGAAACTGGTATAAATATTGCCCAAGAGCAAGTTGGGGTTGTGCCTGATCCAGAATGGAAGCAAAAAGTTTTTGATGATGACTGGCGACTAGGGGACACCTACCTTACTGCTATTGGCCAATTTGGTTTCCTTACGACACCGATTCAAATGCTACGTGCGTATGCGGCTCTAGCTAACGGTGGATTTTTGATCACACCCCATGTTGAAGCTGGTCAGACGGGTGAAAAAATTGACATTGGCATAGATGCAGACATGATGAAAGTTGTGCATGAAGGTATGCGCAAGACCGTCAATATGGATGGTGGAACAGCACGGTCTTTAGAGCGTAGTGACGTGGCGATTGCAGGAAAGTCGGGTACCGCCGAAGTGGGAGCTGGTAATGCATATGTGAATTCTTGGGTGGCGGGTTTTTGGCCATATGAAGAACCAGAGTACGCATTTATTTTGATGATGGATCATGCTCCACGAAGTAACGCCCTTGGAGCTACTACAATCATGGGTGATGTAGTGGAGTGGATGTCAGTTAATAGACAAGAATATTTAGAACTTAAAGTAAATTAATGAAGATTAAAAAGAGCGACTAAAATGAGGGTTAAGTAACGACAGATTATCCACAATTTGACCTAGCTCTGTAAGTAGGTATAATTGAGAAAAATTTAGAATATGAATGACACACAAGCTTTCCTGACCCAAGAAAAATTTGACGAATTGAAGAAAGAACTTGACCACCTTAAAACTGTCCGTCGTAAAGAGGTGGCAGAGTCACTTGAATATGCTCGTAGTCTTGGTGACCTTTCAGAGAACGCTGAGTATCAAGAAGCTCGCGATATGCAGGCAGCGATCGAGGAAAGAATCGGCTATCTTGAAAAAACTATCAAAGAAGCAAAGATTGTCTCGAATGATAAGCACGGTGATGTGGTAGGTCTTGGTTCAATAGTGACCATACAGAAGGAGAAAGATAAAGATAAAAAGGAGTACACAATTGTTGGTTCAGATGAGGCTAATATTCATGAACGAAAACTCTCATACCTTTCACCACTTGGTGAGGCATTAATGGGGAAGACTAAAAGTGATGAGTTTGTGTTTGAGACTCCTGTCGGAAAGCAAAAGTACAAAGTCCTGAAGGTCGCCTAGAGCATTCATCTACTTCGTTACTGCGTGAGAAAATTTTTCTCACCGTACAAAATCACCGTACAAAATGTACGACTCGTAAAATTTTTCGCTAGCGCCTCGTATCTAAATACTTTAGACACCTTTAAGTATCTAGATTATAGAAAAGGCCAGTCCCTATGGGGACAGGCCTTTTCTTTTTGTTCAACTCACGCTAGGATAATGTCTATGTCAAACATTGAGGATTTACGAGCTGATCGAGAAAAAAAGATTGAGCGTTTACGAGAACTAGGAATCAACCCTTATCCATCTAAAGCTAATGCAACTCACAAAATTACTGAGGTGATTGCACAGTTCGCTGAGCTTGAACAAGCCCAAACTGGCGTCGTGATCGCTGGTCGAGTTATGGCTCTTCGTGAACACGGTGCGATTGCTTTTATAGATGTGCAGGATGGTTCAGGAAAAATACAATGTTTTTGCTCGAAGGAGGAGTTAGGTGAAGAGTTATTTGCTCGACTACTTGAAACTATGAGCACCGGTGATTTTATTGAGGTGTCTGGTCCAGCCTACATCACCAAGCGTGGTACTCAAGCGATTCTCGTTAAGGGCTGGAAAGTGCTTGGGAAAGCTCTGCAAAATATTCCTACAGAACACTTTGGTATCAAGGACGAAGACGAGCGTTACCGAAAGCGTTACCTTGACTTACTACTTAGCCAAGAGGAGCGCGATCTTTTTGTTAAAAAGGCCCTATTTTGGGATACGGCTCGCGGGTTTATGAAACGACACGGTTTTCTAGAGGTAGAGACTCCAACTTTAGAGGTAACTACCGGTGGAGCCGAAGCTCGTCCTTTTGCCACTCATCATAATGATTTTGATATGGATGTTTTTTTACGTATCTCAGTTGGGGAACTGTGGCAAAAGAGATTGATGGCTGGTGGATTTGAAAAAACATTTGAGATTGGCCGAGCGTATCGCAATGAAGGAACTAGTCCTGAGCACCTTCAGGAATTTACTAACCTAGAATTTTACTGGGCTTATGCAGATTACCGTGATGGTATGCAGATGGTTAGGGAGCTATACGTTGAAATTGCGGATAAAGTTTTCGGTACGACAAAGTTTGAATCACGGGGGCACTCTTTTGACTTAGCTGACGAGTGGACCGAAATTGATTATGTAAGTGAAGTCGAAAAACAAACAGGAATCAATGTCCTGACTGCCTCAGAAGAAGACATGAAAGCCAAGCTTAAAGAATTGGGTGTTCAATACGAAGGTGAGAATCGCGAGAGACTGACGGACACACTTTGGAAGTATTGTCGAAAGAATATTGCAGGTCCAGCCTTTTTAATTAATCATCCTAAGCTCGTGGCTCCACTGGCGAAAGCTCGGGCAGATGGTGAGACAGTTGAATTATTTCAACCAATTATCGCTGGCAGCGAAGTAGGGAAAGGGTATAGTGAGCTCAACGACCCAATCGACCAGCGTCAACGCTTTGAAGTGCAGAAACAGCTTCTCGAATCAGGGGATGATGAAGCGATGATGCCAGACTGGGAATTTGTAGAAATGCTCGAACACGGCATGCCTCCTACTTGCGGCTTTGGTTTTGGTGAACGACTCTTTTCATTTTTGGCCGGCAAGACTATTCGTGAGACACAGCTGTTTCCATTGATGAAGCCTAAAGAATAAGAAGATCTTGCTCGACTATATTCTTGGATGTACTCCTGTGGGGCGACCAAAAATTCAAGGAGATGAATAATCCGTTAAGTCTTATTGTTTATTCGGGATAAATTAAGACAAAAGACTGGCTATTAAACAGTCTTTTGTCTTAATTTAGAGAATCAAATCCATATTACGGTACTTTATATACCGTAACAAGTGGTTTTTCAACTACTTTAATGAACATCGATTCATATTTATCTAATTGTTTTTTTCTTGTTTCGTACTCTTTATCAAATTCTTCTGTAGAAACTTTTCCTTTTATTTTGCCAAGATGATCTTTCGTTTCTACCTCTAGATTTGTAGCCATGTCTCTTGCATAATCAGTGAGTTCAGCATTTCTAAGATAAGCCGGCCTGGCATTTTTCGCTACTCTCCCATCATAATGACTATCGTAAGTATTTTTAACGGATACAGCTCTCATATATTCAGGGTTAAATTTATCGCCTTTTTTTACTTCTACTTCCGTCAATCCAAAAGTTTCCTTTAGATGTTCATTAATTTTGTTCAAAAAACTTTCTTTATTTTCTTGAGAAAAATCGTTCCAGTTATCTAACTCTTTTCTAAAATTTACTATCGGTTGTATTAAGTGCCTGTCCTGCAAAAGCATGTCCTGCAAAAGTCTGTCAATTATTTCTTCGTCATCCTCTTCAAGCGTGTTATATAAAATGTTATCAAGAGACTTCTTAATGTTCTCCGTACTTTCATTTTGGGTAGGTTTATTTAGATCTCTCAATAATTCTATGAGATCTCCTTCTAGTGCTTTACCTGCAGTACTGCCGTGATTTTCTATCTGTTGATTCCACAGTTCTTCGCCCTTCAACGCTTCTTTGTTTTCTTGGGTATTTTTGTTTGTGTCGTACTTAGATTCTTGAATTTCTTCTTCAAGTTTATCTCTTAAGCTTTCTTTAGTAACAAGGGTTAACCCACCACCACTCTCGATAGTCTTAGCGGTAAAAAGTTCCCATCCCTCTGGAACATATTCATCAAAGTGTTCAAGAAACTCAACCTTATTCATAGGTACTTTTCTGCCTATTTTTTTTTCTATGTCAGTAATTGAACTGTCTACACCAAACTTTTTCGTTCTTTCTTCTTCAATACTAGCTTCCCATATGTGCTGAGTATCAACATCTTGTACTTCCATCACCTCTTCACCTTTATCGCTAAATTTATATTCAGCTCCATCTTTTAGAAGTTGTGCATCTGATAAAGTTCTTTCTTTTTTTATTCTTAATATTTCCTCTTGGGATGGTTGTTTTGGTGTTTCAAAATTCATACTTTAATTATACTATTAAACTTTTAAATATGTGTATCGACTCTGTATATTAGTGTGTAGGTACTGATGTAGAAAAAATATCTAAGGAGAGGTCTGAACCCCAAAATTGAGACAGCAAATTGTCAACTCTAAGAAACTACCATCTGATAATTTGCTTCAAACTCTACCGATTCTAATTCGTTACTTGGAGACCGTCTCCAGAATGTACAGAGGGAGGTCTTCAGGTTGCTGCATTCACTCGAGAAATACTGGCAGCGAAGTAGGAAAAGGGTATAGCGAGCTCAATGACCCAATAGACCAGCGTCAACGCTTTGAAGTGCAGAAACAGCTTCTCGAATCAGGGGATGATGAAGCGATGATGCCAGACTGGGAATTTGTAGAAATGCTCGAACACGGCATGCCTCCTACTTGCGGCTTTGGTT
>JBLIOC010000021.1:0-14883 GCA_047639355.1 Minisyncoccia bacterium
AAGATTCTGAATCTCTACCACCTTCTCTACCTCATCCCTATCCGGAGCTGTATCGTAAACTACTTCAGTGAGAGAACCTCCAGTAAAATCAATACCCTGATTTAATCCAAGTATACCGACGATAGCAACGCTTCCAACCATGACAACGATGGCAATAATTAAAAAGATTTTTCGGTAAGTGATTGCAAACATAAATGGTGATTAAATGAGAAACTGAGCAAAGTTATTACTTCTGAAGACCACTGCCTAATAAAAAAGTGAGAATAGTTTTATCTGAATTACGAACATCAGGAAGAGTGACCAGTAGAGTACGAGTAATGACAATGGCAGAAAACATAGAAACTACTATCCCCATTCCAAAAACTAAAGCAAACCCTTTCACCATTGATGTACCAAACCAGAAAAGAATAGTGGCCGATAAAAGACTAGTTATATTTCCATCTCGAATGGCGCTCCAGGCACGAGTGAAGCCAGTTTGTGCCGCTTCTCGACTTCTGGTACCAGAGCGAAATTCCTCCTTCATTCGTTCAAATACCAACACGTTAGCGTCAACTGCCATACCGAGTGAGAGTACAAACCCAGCTAGTCCTGCAGCGGTGAGTGTTACAGGCACAAGCTGGAACAGTGTCAGCATGATGGTTATGTATGAAAGCAGAGCTATACCAGCGACCAAACCAGGTAGGCGGTACCACAGCAGCATAAATGTTATCACAAAAGTTAAACCAAGAACTCCTGCCTCCATTCCCCGGTCAAGAACCTCAGCTCCTAGAGAGGCACCAATAGTTTGGGTGCTTTGGAGAGTTATTGGTACTGGCAAAGCACCAAAACTCAAATTCTGTGATAATGATAGAGCTTCGTCTGGAGTGAAGCTACCGGAAATGATTGCTGTACCACCAGTGATTGCTTCATTAATAACTGGCGCGGAAAGTAGTTCTCCATCGAGAAAAATTCCCAGTTGTTCACCTACGTGACTACGGGTAATTTCAGCAAAAAGTTCTCCGCCTTCATCAGTAAATCTGACGGCAACAAGTGGCTCATTCGACAGTTGACCACTGTTTCCACCAGCAAATTCTAAACTTGCAGTCTCTAGATAACGACCGGTCAGACCAGTATCGACAAATGGTTCCTGTTGTTGTACAGCCTCACCATTTATTTTGACGTTTCCAGCCGCCACTGTACCAGAGGCTGAATCGGTTAGTGAATCAAGGCTTCCTAAAGTCTCTTGTTGAGCAGCGATTTCAGCGCTATATAATTTAAATTCCAACAATGGTGTTCGACCAATCTCAGCCACGGCCTCGCTCACATCAGTAACCCCTGGCAACTCTACAACCAAACGTTCAATTGGAGACTCTGTTACAAAACTACTTTTTTCCACCTGAACTATAGGTTCAGACACACCAAACACATTAACTCTGCGTTCAATCACGTCACGAAGTACGTTCATAAGATCTGGAATATCCTCCGTATCAACTCCAGAAGTATCGGCCTCATAAACTAAATGAGAACCACCTTCGAGGTCAAGACCGAGTTTGAATGGTCGTTCGGTATTCTGACCGATGGCATTCTGGTAAACAGTAAAGGCCAGCCAGACAATAACGCTGACCACAACCAAAGACCTAAACCAACGTAAAAAGGCTTGAGATTGCTCTGATGAAACTTGATCTGGAGTTTTAGACATACATTGAAACTATGGCTACATTTATACCATACATAACTTCATATACACACCTACACAAATCTAGTGTTTTATGTTTAATCACAATATTATAGACTGTCTTCTACGGACTATTTGTGTCTTGTCGGTCAAGGTTAGACTGTTCGTTTTTTTACTTAACATCTAAGATTCACTAGGTTACGCAGCAGGTAAGCAATTGTAATTGGGCCGATGCCGCCGGGTACAGGGGTGATAAGTGAGGCCTTTTCTGCCACTAGTGGATCGACGTCGCCAACCAAAACTCCACCATCATCTGACGTACCAGCGTCAAATATCACTACCCCCCGCTTAACCAAAGCGGGTTTAATAAAGCCAGGCTGGCCAATACCGCTGATAATTATGTCGGCTTTTTTAATTAGACACTCGTCGTAAGTCTCTTTAATTAGAACAGAGACTATTGCCCCGGCTTGGCGCGCATACACTGCTGCTGGTAATCCAACTAATTTCCCAGCCCCCAACACAACGACTGTTTTATCTTCCCAAACGAGGTTGTGGATTTTTGCAATTTCATCAATGGCGCCAACAACTGGTGGCAGACAAGCTCCTGGAACTTTTCCATACAAAAAGCCATCTGGATCTTTGTCAACTGGAACAGCCGCTAAGACAATCCCTATATTAATATGGGCAGGTAAAGGCAACTGCACTACCACACCATCTGACTCTTTGACCACTTGTTCAACACAAGCAACCACTTCTTCCGTAGAAGCATCAGCTGGCAATTCAACCACACTCAAGGTAATCCCCGCAGTGGCCGCTTTTTTTTTCTTCATTTTTAAATATTTCTGCGTTTCAAAGTTTGGTGCACAAGTAATAGCCGACAAGCGTGGCGCCCGCGAAAAACCAGCCACTTCAACAGCCACTGAGTCTAAAATACTTGCCGCTATCGCCCTTCCGTCCACAATCATAGTGGCCGCAGTATAGCAAAAAAATCAAGACAACATTTACTTACTCACTACGTTCCACTTCGCATGATAATTGTTGATATGGTCTTTAGAGCAATTTGAATATCAAGAAATAGCGAACGTCTTTCCAGATAGAATAAATCATAAGATAGTTTAGTGACAGTCCTCTCCACATCTACTCCGCCACGCGGGACATCGTAATTATTAATTTGTGCCCAACCAGACAGCCCGGGTTTTAAGAAGTGTCTTGTATTATAGTAAGGAATTTCTTTTGCGTAGACCTCAGCCAAAGCCGGCATTTCTGGCCTAGGACCTATAAACGACAAGTCTCCCCTTAATACGTTAATTAGTTGTGGCAATTCATCAATTCGAGCCTTGCGTAGGATAAGTCCTACCTTGGTATCTACCAACGTACTTTTTAGCGCTGACGGGCCAACATCTGAACCATTTTTTGTCCGTAATTTAAAGATTGTAATTAACTTATTAAACTGACCAACTCGTGTAGTTGAGTAGAAAAGCGGACCTTTATCCTCAATCTTTATCGCTAAGGCAGCGAATGGAAAAAGAACCAGGGAAGGAACCAGGAGAGCTAACGACCCTAGAATATCAACCACCCTCTTAACAGCGTCATAGATAGAACTTTTAGATTGTGAGATATTTGTAATAAACCACTCGTATTGCAACATATGTACCGGCACGCGATCAAACGTGTCTTCATATAAACGATTGAAATCCAAAAAAGTGCAGGCGAAGTGTAAAAACGAGAGATTAAACAAGTCGGGTAAAAATGAACGAATTGCTTCCCCTCTCGGGTCAGCTACAATCAGCTCAATCTTTTCTTTTTCCATCAAAGCTTTGATTTTTGTTTCAAAATTCTTTGTATTGAGAAGAGTTTGTTCATCTATGATTCTAATGAAGTAATAATTATAACGGTCATTATTATTAATCTCATCGGCCAACTCTATAGCTTCCTTGCCATTGGCAATAAGTACAGCTTTATGTCGCTGCTTAGGTGATAGACGAGGTACTAACTTTAGTCGCCACAAACTAAGCAAAATGATTGAAATTACCAAATACAATACCAAGTTGGTCTTCGGAGCAATCCCGAATGGGATTATAAAAAACAACACCGCAGCCACCACCACGTTTGTTATCTGGGCAGAGAGAATTCTGTTTACAAGGAGTTTCTTGAGAAGGTTTGTATGCTTATCGTACAAACCAGAAATAAAGAAGATCCCAAACCACACTGCTGAAAAAGTTAAAAATGGAGGCACATGCATGGCCAACCTCTCAAAACTAGGTACCTCAAGATAACGCACCAAAAGCATTACCCACAAGGCTACATTAAAGACGATGATGTCTCCTACGATTAAAACGTATAATTCTCGAGCTCTTTCTCCCATGGAATAACTAATCCTACATAATAGCCTTAAATAAGCAAGGTGAATCAAGCTGTTAAGACAATTTACCTGTTTGAATGTTTTATTTGGTACAATCAATTGATTAAATACATATATGGAAATTAAATTTCAAGAAGACAGTAATTTTAATTCTTCTAAAAAAGGAATTGCATCAAAATCAAATTTTTTGTCAAAATTGTTTATTAAATTGGGTATTACTAAAGACTACAAAGTAAGTGAGAACCTAAGCATAATTACTGTTATTATACTTGTAATTATTAGCCTGTTTTTAATTAATAACATATCTTCTGAAGATGAAATTGATGAGAAATATTATTTTGATATTAATGAAACTCCTGACAATGATTAAATTTAATATTTGTATTCAAAGAAATATGAGGAGGGAGTCTGGATTTACGCTAATTGAGCTTTTGATAGTAATTTCCATCATTTCTATTTTCGCTTCGGTAATTATGGCCGGTTTTAGAGATGCTCATATGAGTAATAGAGATTCAATCAGAATGAGCGATATGTACCAAATAGGGACCGCTCTTGAACTTTTTTATTTTGATTACGGCAGATACCCTAACTCGAGTATCGACGGCTTACCCGCTAGTGGTGAAGTCATAGGTATGGGTCATACGATTGACGATCTGTTACGTCCGTACCTGGATCCTGTACCAGCTGACCCAAGACATGATGATCCCAGTGGTACGTATTTTTATAGTTTTGATAGCTCGCACCGTATAGACACGGACTGCGCCGCACCAGCTCCACCCTCTGGACTAGTATACGGATTTAATCAAGCGGAAACTGGTAGATTTTTTGCAAAAGACACTTGTCTGGGTGGTGACATGAATCTCAATGAAGCAGATTTTAATAGAGGTATAATTCGTGGATCTAATTAAGACCAAATTAAGTTGGACTATGAGAGAAACAATCGTTATGCTGTATTGTGATGAATAAAGAGCAAAAAATTCTATACCTTATTACTAAAAGTAATTGGGGAGGTGCCCAGAAGTATGTTTTTGATCTTGCTTGTGCAGCCAAAGCTGGTGGTCATGATGTATCAGTCGCCTGTGGCGGCACAGGCGAAGCCGGTGCCGCCACAGGACCATTGGCTAACAAGCTTACACTCAACAGTATTCCTGTTCATACAATCAAAAATTTTATGCGTAACATGTCCTTTTTTAATGACGTGAAAGCATTTTTTGAAGTTTGGGTACTTATACGCCGACAGAAACCTGAGGTGTTACATGTCACCAGCTCCAAGGCCGGCGGTATCGGAGCCCTTGCTGGAAGGTTTGCTTTTGTCCCTAGAATTATTTTTACTTCCCACGGCCTTACTGTTGACGAGGTTTGGCGTCCCCGCTTACAACGAATACTCGTTTATATTGGTACCTGGCTTACTCTCAGGCTGGCACATCACAATATAATGATTTCTACTGAAACTTTTGATCGAGCTCGTAAAATGCTAGGACTGTATGCTCGTATATCATTAATTAAGAATGGTATCGCCCCGATTGAGTTTATCGAACGGGACAGAGCGCGCGCAAAGCTCGCACCGAAAGTGCCTCCGCAGGACTTTTGGATTGGCGGCATCGGAGAACTTCATCCTAATAAAAATTGGTCATCAGCCATACTAGCTATGACTACCCTACCGAAACATGTTCACCTTATTGTTATCGGTGCAGGTGAAGAATACTCAAAACTAAAACAACTTATATTAAAACATGACCTAACTGAAAGAGTTCATTTACTAGGCCATGTTGACGGTGCGCAATATCTTAAAGCCTTTGACATCTTCATTCTACCTTCCAAAAAAGAAGGTTTGCCCTATGTGCTTCTTGAAGCTGGACTGGCCGGGTTAGCCACCGTAGCGAGTGATTTACCTGGCAACCGCGATATCATTGAGACCGGACAATCTGGACTTCTTGTCGAACCAACCCCCCAGCTCATTGTCGCCTCACTAGAAATTCTAATCCGAGATGAAAGCATGCGTAAACACTACGGCTCTGTCTTAAATGAAAAAATCCGAACCAGTTTCTCAATCCAAAAAATGTATGAGCAAACCCTGATTGTCTACAACTCAAGTAAATCACGTGGTTGATACTTAACGGACCCGTACCTCCTCATCCCCATCACCATCCCGACTGCTATAAATTCCGTCAGCAAGTGTGAACCCCCATAGCTCAAAAACGGAATAGTTGTTCCAGTCACCGGTAGTAGACCAATATTCATACCGATATGCACAAAGAAATGAGATACGAATAAAATACAAACCCCAGCTGCAAATAATCTTTCAAAATTGGTGGCCCCTTCGATTGCATGAAGTAGCAGACGCCAAACAACCAATGAAAACAATACGAAAAGCAGGATTACTCCTGCCAAGCCCCACTCTTCAGCATAGGCCGCGAAAATAAAGTCTGTTTCGTACTCGGGTAAAAAAAGTAACTTTGATTGAGTGCCGTAACCAATCCCCTTACCAAATATCTGACCCGAACCAATGGCAACTGTAGATTGATAGGCATTATAGCCAGCACCCTGAATATCTGATAGAGGGTCAAGGAAAGTCATAATTCTCTCCTTCTGGTAATCAAGAAAAGCAAACTGCCACATCACCCCGAACACCACCGCCCCTAGTACAAAAACTGTGACCAAGTGACGAAGTTTAATCCCCGATACCAAAACCATTCCGAGCCATACAAAAAAAAGAATGATGGCTGAACCAAAGTCAGGCTGAATAAACACTAAACCAAATACACCAACTGCATACAAGCCAGAAATTATTATGTGAGAAAAACTCCCAATTAGCTCGTGTCTCTTGGCAAAATATTTTGCTAGTACAATAATAAGAACTAGCTTAGCTGGATCAGAAGGCTGGAGAGAAAAAAAACCAAAATCAAATCGACTCTGTGCACCCAGTGTCACCTCGCCAATAATAAGAACCAGCACTAGAAAAAACACTATTCCAATGTATGAAAGGAAGGCAATATTTCCAGTCCGCAAAAACCTATAATCTGGAATCATGGCTAAAAACAAGGCTATAATGGCCAAACTAATCCAGAGAATCTGCCTATCAAAAAAAGCATTATCTCCTACGTGAGAATACATTGTAAAAAGACCCATCAGCGTCAGGCTGATAACGCTAAAAAATAAAACTGCATCAAAACCACCAAAAAATGTCCTGAGTTCATTCATGTTATGTATTGTACTCTATATAAAATAGTAGGTAACTTGCAATATCTATCGAAGTGGCGCAAAATTAGTTTCTGGTTTTACTATAACGTCAATTTTGGTTGCACCGGATTCACAAAGAGACGAGGTGATTTCTGAATATATCTTCTTAAGATCTGACCCGGTTGGTGCGAAATACGCGTTTGTTTCATCAGAGGCTATATTACTTATAAATCCTCTATCTACTCCCTGCCCCAGGCCAATAGCGTACACTTCTATACCATCATCACTCAAAGATTGAGCAGTTTCCTCGGCTAAGGTTATAACGTCTTTACCGTCGTTAGATGTTGGCAAACCGTCAGTGAGTAAGACCAACACTCTCCTTGCGTCTGGATTGTGCTTCTCGGAATTTAACTCCGCTTGAGCTACTAGCAAAGCCTCGACAGTATTAGTGAAACCGGTCTCTTCTTCTAGATCAATCTCTAAAGTTAATACTGTATCAGCAACGACTTTATGTAAGCTGTTTAACTCTGTAATTACTTTGGAATGACTGGCAAAAGTCACTACTGCAACCTGGTCTTTTGCACCTAGAGATTCAATAAATTGACCAGCAGCCTGAAGAGAAGCAGTGATTGGCTGAGGGGGTGTACTACCATCATTATTCATACTTCCAGACAAATCAATTCCAACCGCAACATCGGTCGGGATAATACAATTTTTTACTGTTTTAGCTATTGAATTTGGCCACGTAAATACTATGTTGCGAGTTGAGCGGGCCTCAATATATTCAATATAAGTTCGTGAAGCAGCGACCGGTGTATCCGAATCGTTAAAGATAGTTGCTATAACTTCAATATTTTCAGCAGCAGTTATTCCGGTATTTTCAACCTCAACACCAAGACGAGGCTGTGTATCTGCGCCAGTTAAGTCAATATCAATTGAACGAAATTGATTACGATTAATCGAAGCCGGAATCCATAAATTAGAAGGGTTGAGAGTAATTCTTGTTTCGGTAACAGGTTCGTTAGAATCAACAAGTATTTTGCCTTCAAAGATAGGCGAGGTAGTGTTGGGAGGTAGTACAGTGGTGCCAGACCGTGTCGCAACAACGTTACCTCTACTAATTAATTCAAAAGTATATTCGAGGTCTGGTGCTGCAGCTGTTTGACTCAGGTTTTCCACGTAAGCTACAGCGTTATACTGATCTTTAATTACTTCAAAGCTTTTTGCCCACACAACCCTAGGAGGAAGAATATCAGCTGAACAGAAACGAACACATCCTCCGCCACAATCTATTCCTGTTTCATCGCCATTCATTTCCAAGTCAAAACAAGTTTCCACCTGTGTAAAGTTAGCGTAATAAATATATACCCCAAACAACACAACAAACGAGAGTAAAATTAGCCCATATTGGACTCGACGCCATAGCGCCCAAGGTCGGTGAGAAATACTCATGGAATATATTATATCAAACAATATTGCCCACCAAGAAAGGCGATTATAATAGCCTTTTAAAAAGGTACCTGTAAACTGCCTACCAGACAGTTTTAGCCCAAATAGCACAAAACCACCCATCACGGGTGGTTTTGCAATAGTTTTCAAATCCTTTAAGTTGGCGCCTACCTACTCTCCCCAAATAAATGAGTACCATCGGTGGTAGAAGACTTTACTTCCGTGTTCGGAATGAGAACGGGTGTACCCCTTCCCCCAAAGCACCAACTTAAAAGATTTGAATTTTCAATTACTTTGACTTGCTTCAATCGCGTGAAATAGTTCCTGATTGTAGCGAACTACATTTTGACCAGGAACATGGTCGAGGTGACAGGATTTGAACCTATGGCCTCCTTCGGATAAAAGGCGCTCTACCAAGCTGAGCTACACCTCGTAAAAAACCATTTCACGCGATTGAATTTGCATATTCATTTTTGGTGTTTTATTAAGAAATTTTCTTAATAAAACACACCGACTTTTGGTAAACACTTTTGTACACTCAAAAAATTGTACAGCTTCTTTACAGCGTTCCGTTGTAAAAACGTATATAGCAGTTCGCACTGATATACAACGTTCCTTACAGGAAACTACGTCCAATTAGTACACCTCAGCTCCATCCATTGCTGGACTTCCACTTAGTGCCTATCAACCTGATAATCTCTCAGGGGACTTAATGAATTCTAATCTTGGAGTTGGCTTCCCGCTTAGATGCTTTCAGCGGTTATCCATTCCGAACATAGCTACTCAGCAGTGCCACTGGCGTGACAGCTGATAGACCAGAGGTTCGTTCATTCCGGTCCTCTCGTACTAGGAACAACTCTCCTCAAAATTCGACGCCTGCAGTAGATAGGAGACCAACCTGTCTCACGACGGTCTAAACCCAGCTCGCGTATCTTTTTAATTGGCGAACAGCCAAACCCTTGGGACCTGCTCCAGCCCCAGGATAAGATGAGCCGACATCGCTGTCGTAACACATGACCTTTAACATGATTCAGCGTGAGATGAATCAAAATCATATGCGGGTTCTCGCATTACTGCGAGGATCGGACTATATCTTCATCCAAGTGTCATTGTGGTGAACCACTAACTTGGAGATTGGCGTGTAGTCTCTGAGGGTTCTTCATATTACATAAGTAACGTAGAAGCCTTCCCTGCTGATTGTCCCAACCATGCAATGTTTTCAAGCCGCGCAGCTTATTCTTTCGAATTACTGTTTGGGCCTTGCATGCTTTTATTTCTAGGCTTGGGATTTCCAGCATATAGCCAATTTATTTTTGTAGAGTATTACTACTCTAGACACCCCGATGTTTTGTATGGATTAAAATCCATACAAATTTTGTTCGCTCGGTCATGCTGAAAATAAGCTAACGCTTTCTTTTCATCACGACACTCGCTCACTCATTTGTAAACTTTTACGTTTAAAATTTAAGGTGCCGAACTGTGCCGTCGCTATGGACGCTTGGGCACAACTAGCCTGTTATCCCCAGGGTAACTTTTATCGGGTAATCTCCGGCCGCATCTAACGCGTACCATCGGTTCACTATGCTCTACTTTCGTATCTGTTCCTCATCTACGAGTTACAGTCAAGCTGGTTTATGCCATTACACTATCATCACGGTTTCCATTCGCGATTAACCAACCTTGAGACCCCTCCGTTACAATTTGGGAGGGTAGCGCCCCACTAAAACTGCCTGCCACGCACTGTCTCGATGTGGTTTTACCACACCGGTTAGAGACTACCAAAATAAAGGGAAGTATTTCACTGGCGACTCCACGGTACCCAAAAGTCCGCTTCAAAGTCTCCTTCCTATACTACGCATCAATTCAATAGCCCCAATACGAAACTACAGTAAAGCTCCTGGGGTCTTTTCGTCTAACTGCAGGTACCCGGCATCTTTACCGGGATTGTATTTTCACCGAGCAGGTCCTCGAGACAGTTTCCCACTCGTTACGCCATTCGTGCACGTCGGAACTTACCCGACAAGGAAATACGCTCTATTTTTCCTTCTTTCTAATACTCAATAAAGAGTATCTTATGGTCGTCCTTGAACGACACTGTGCACCATAGGACTCTATCTTCACCACCATCTTAAGTCAAACTTAAATGCTGCGGTGCCAAACGTTGGTCTCTTGTTGATTTGGTTTGGATTATGTCTGACATTTCTGTCTGACAAGGTAACTGTGGCTAGGCTGCTTACCTTCCATAATCGTTCTAATCCTTCAGCGTACTATTTATTAGACAGTGCGCTGAACCTTAGAACGATTATAGTTATCGCTGACATTTACCGGGGCTTATACAGTCCAGCCCAACAAATAAATTCATTGGACCCCCCGTATTTAACCTTCCGGCATAGGTCAGGCGTCACCCCCTATACTTCCACTTTCGTGTTTGCAGGGAGCTGTGTTTTTGGTAAACAGTCGGCAGGAAATCTTTCGCTGCGGCCCCAATACATCCGAAGATGCAGGGGCGGACCTTATCCCTAAGTTACGGTCGCTTTTTTGCCGAGTTCCTTGAGGACCTCTCACTCGTTCGCCTTAGTCTTCTCGACTCTACCACCTGTGTCGGTTTGCGGTACGGAACCATTATGTTTAACCCAAACGAAGTTTTTCTCGGAAGCGTGCTCCTTACAATTTGATCGGCCGAAGCCTCACATCTAGACTCTACTCGGACTATTGTTACCTGGATTTACCAGAATAACGCCCTCATAGCTCCAACCCCAATCCAATAAGGGGCCATAAGTACAACCCTCCGTCCCTCCATAGGAACATAACGGTGTGCAGGAATATTAACCTACTATCCATCGGGTCCCCCATTCGGGATTCCCTTAGGACCGACTAACCCTTCGCTGATCAGCATCGCGAAGGAAACCTTGGTATTTCGGCGGGCAGGGTTCTCACCTGCCTTGCGGTTACTTGTGCCGGCATTCTCACTCCTCCTCGCTCCACCTCGGCTCCCGCCTTGGATTCATTGCAGAGAAGGACGCTCTCCTACCACTCGTAGACTTCATTTAAAATCAGACTTGATTAAACATTTTTAGCTGGTCAGAGCAGCTAGTGCCCTGACCAAAGAACTTATTCGATTTCTATACGTACCACTATCTCGAGGTACGCACCTGACTTGATCTTGTCGCTTTTTTTAGCCACAGCAAGTTTTTCCTTTGCCATTTTAATAGCAAGGGTGTCATCGGCAGCCTCGAATTTGATTTTTTGCGGCAGGCTGTACGGATCTTCTGGATCCGCCGTGTCGCTATTATCAATCACATAATTAAGTATATAATCGAACATACAATAATCTCCTTTTGCACTTTCGTGCGTTGTTTAAATTTAGTCTGATACTAAATGAAGTCTACGAATCCGCAGTTTCGGTAATATACTTGAGCCCCGATCATTTTCGGCGCAAGGACTCTCGACCAGTGAGCTGTTACGCTTTCTTTAAAGGATGGCTGCTTCTAAGCCAACCTCCTGGCTGTTGAGGAATCCTCACCTCCTCAAGTTGCACTGAGTATATATTTAGGGACCTTAACTGGCGATCTGGGCTGTTTCCCTTTCGACCAATGGAGCTTCGCCCCCATAGTCTAACTGCCGCGCTGTTTACCTACTGGTATTCGGAGTTTGATAAGAAAGACGAGATTTCTCCCTGTTCTTTCTTTCCAGTGCTCTACCCCCAGAGGGAACGCGCGACGCCAACCCTAAAGCTGTTTCGGAGAGAACCAGCTATTACGGAATTCGATAAGCTTTTCACTCCTTACCACAAGTCATCCGATGCTTTTGTACGGGCAACCGGTTCGGGCCTCCACGACCTATTACAGTCGCTTCACCCTGCTCATGGCAAGCTCATCCCGTTTCGGGTCGTACCCCTACCCTATATTCGCGCTATTCACGCTCGCTTTCACTACGCCTCCGTGGGGTTGCCACTTAGACAAAGGATAAAGGTACACTCGCCGGCTCATTCTTCAATAGGCACGCCGTCGCCCCGCAGGGCTTCGACTCCTTGTAGATGTATGGTTTCAGATCTATTTCACTCCCCTCTCCGGGGTTCTTTTCACCTTTCCCTCACGGTACTTGTTCACTATCGGTCTCCAAGAATATTTAGCCTTACCAGTTAGTTCTGGTGGGTTCGCCCGAGCTATTCATGTCTCGGGTTACTCAGGAACGGAACCAACAAAGTTTGATACATTTCGAATACAGGACTATTACCTACTAGGGTCACGCTTCCCAACGTGTTTTTCTATATATCAATTTTGTAACTTTGCGCAACTAAATGCTAATTCCGCCCTACAACCCCGAACATGTAAACACGTTCGGTTTGGGCTGTCCCCGTTTCGCTCGCCGCTACTCAGGGGATCGCTAGAACCTCCTTCCTGAACATAATGGCGCAATGCACCAACGTTCAGGAACTAGTCCCTGAACGAGATGCAATGCATCTGTCCAGAAAGGAAGTTCCGTATATTGCTTTCTATTCCTCTAGGTACTGAGATGTTTCACTTCCCTAGGTGCGCTCCCTCATACAAGGGTCACTGCCGATGACAGTGGGGTTTCCCCATTCGGAAATTTACGGGTCAAAGGTTATTTGGCACCTCGCCGAAACTTATCGCAGCCATATCACGTCCTTCATCGCTTCTTGAAGCCAAGGCATCCACCATACACCCTTCGTTCCCATAGGGAACGTTATACACCGCTGTATAATTTGTTGTCGCAGATTTTTACATCCACAACAAACTGAGTGTCGCCCACAGATACATACTGTGGGCTATGTCACACACAACCCTTGCTAGTGCTGTGTGTGACGATTTGTGTTTGTGTGTCGGGGACGAAAAGACCTCTCCGAAGAGAAACTAATTTCCCGACACACTACCTACTCCCGCATAACAATCTACAAGATTTGCTACACGGGAATTCGCCTGCCGGGCGTCGATTCCACAGCAGGACTTTTTCGAAGTGGGTCTTATCAAACCCCACCTCAGATCCTTCGATCCAAAGTGTTTTACTTCTGAATATGTAATTATCAAATATCGCGTACCCCCTTTGAATTTTGAAAGAAAAAACCGCGTTCTCGCGGCAAGTAAAATCGCTAAGCGAAATTCCTTGCTACGATGCTAATTTTTTTTCAAAACTCATAAATACGTACCGGCCATTCTATAGAAATATAAACAAAAGTCAAGCACTTAGTCTTTATAATTATCAAGGAGTTTATTAACAGTTTGTCCACATCATAAACACAGCTCAAAATAATAGAAAAACCTCCCGATTTAGGGAGGTTTTTCTATATAAAAATAGCTGTCACAAATTAATTCTTTTTCGCTCTCAGCTCTTTTTTCAAAGCCACCATTTCTTTGTCGTACACAAACATAGTGGTTATCCGCACTACAAATATTATAAATAATATAGTACCAATCAAGCTCACAACTCCACCTACAACCTTCCCTTCCTGAGACTGAGGCACAACATCGCCATAGCCAATTGTGGTTACTGTCATAACTGACCACCACAAGGCATCAGCTAGAGAAGTTATCGAACCATCAAAATTAACTTCTACCTGCCACATCACAAAAGCTGAAACAAGAATAAAAATTACAAAAGTAATTAAGATGTATTCGACATTGTAGATGAGTTCTCTAACGCTCCTCTTTAGATGACCAATTGTATTTTGTAATCTTATAAATCTCACAAAAGGTAGCAGTCTGGATAAGCGCATCAATCTAAACGGGATGAACAAAGGAGCGATAGTAATGATTATCAAAGCCCAATTTCTTTTTAAAGCTCCAACTTTAGATTTTGCTACGAATACTTTTACAAACAATTCAATATAAAAAGTACACCAAATCAAAAGATTTAAAATCGCGAAGACCTTTACCCACGTAGTCGGCAAAGAAAATATAAAAGGGATCGCTAGAGTAAGCACCAACAATAAAGTCACAGTGAGCATGATCGGCTCAAACCAATCCTCTACCCTTTGCTCTCTTTTAGTCAAACAAACCTTCTTGCTCATGTGCATATTCTAACATCGACTAATTGCTAATTTTGTCCCAATAAATTTATAAAGTGCGGAGCTGATCGCCAGAACACAGCCAGACCATGATATTATTTAGCCATTAAAGACTATTTATGAAAAATGAATTTTGTGAAGAAATGGATGGGAAGGTTGTCAAAAAACCAACCCCTTGGCCAATTAAGTTAGCAATGAAATATGGCGCTAAGA
>JBLIOC010000022.1:0-14504 GCA_047639355.1 Minisyncoccia bacterium
TCAAGAAGGATATTGATTTATTTTTGCGTAAGCAAAGAGCGACTGACAAGCCTGAGCTTAAGATTGATGTTGAAGAAATTCGATCTCCAGAGTCAAGCGCTCGCATCGTTGGTCAAATGATTGCAGAAGGTCTTGAGAAGCGTATGACGTTTCGTCGAGTCATGAAGCAAACAGCTGAGAAAGTGATGGCGAACCGCGACGTTGAAGGAGTTCGAATCTCTCTTGCTGGTCGTCTTGGAGGCGCTGATATGGCCCGAAAAGAAGAACTCAAGAAGGGTCGAGTCCCACTACAAACTCTACGCGCCGACATCGACTTTGCCCGAATTACTGCCCGTCTCCCTTACGGAGCGGTTGGCATCAAGGTGTGGATTTATCGAGGAGAAGTATTTACCGACCGAAAGAGTGGTCAGCAAGATACCGAAGCTCGTGATAACCGATAAATAAATATTATTATGTTATTTCCAAAAAAAGTTAAACACCGAAAGTGGCAAACAAACCGCATCAGCGAAGAACGACGAAACCGACCTGATACTCGTGGCATTACCGTTTCGTACGGTGCCTACGGTCTAAGGTCTGTTTCGGCCTCACGAGTGAAGTCAAACCAAATTGAAGCAGCTCGTCGAGTTATTTCTCGAACTATGGGAAAGACTGGTAAATCTTGGATTCGTATTTTCCCAGATCGACCAATAACCCAAAAGGGAGCAGAAGTACCGATGGGTAAGGGTAAAGGTGATCCAGACCACTTTGTATTTGAAGTAAAGCCTGGCCGAATCTTATTTGAGATTGACGGAGTACCAGAAGATATAGCTCGTGAAGCCTTTCGAAAGGCTACAGCGAAGCTGCCATTAACAACCAAGTTCGTGCGTCGTGAAGACACACGCGTGTAATTCGTACTGATTTGCTTATGACAAACATGCAAGACATTCAAAAAAAATCAGATGCAGAGTTGACCGATATGGTTCAAACTGCACGAGAGACAGTACGTGAGGAACGCTTCAAGGATAAATTTAGCCGTAAGGCTAGTATTATCCGTACCGCGAAGACTGAAATTGCTCGCGTTCTCACGGAGCTTACCGCTCGCAAGAGTAATAAAGAAACCAAATAACGTATGAGTACTGAAATAACAACCAACAATGGTCGCGTGCTCCGCGGAAAAGTAGTGTCATCAAAAATGACCGATACTATTACTGTCGCTGTAGAGCGATACGTGAAGCACCCAAAGTACAAAAAGTATCTACGTCGCACGAAGAAGTTCTTGGTGCATGACAAAGGAAACACCGCGCAAATCGGTGAAACGGTCGAAATCAAAGAAGTCCGCCCAATCTCGAAGCGAAAGTCATTCGAGCTTGTAACCACAAAGTAATATGATTCAGACACAAACAATGGTAAAAATTACCGATAACTCTGGAGGAAAAATGGGTCGAGTGTTTAAAGTGCTTGGTGGTTCAAAGAAGCGTTATGCTGAATTGGGAGAAATGGTTGTATTGGCTGTACAAACTGCTGAGCCGCGAAAGCAAGTGAAGAAGAAAGACGTGGTATATGGAGTTGTTGTACGACAACGCAAGCCTTTCCGCCGTAAGGATGGTTCATACGTGAGTTTTGACGACAACGCAGTAGTGTTGGTCGACAAGGAAAAGAAAGAACCGCGTGCAAACCGCGTGTTTGGTCCTATCCCACGAGAACTTGGAGAAGCTGGTTATCAGAAGATCGTCTCACTAGCCCCAGAAGTAGTTTAAAAGCTTGAAATTGACACATTGCTTCGTTGCTTCGCGAAAAATTTTAGTCACCGTATAGACATACGCCTCCTAAAGTTTTTCGTTCCCGCCTCGCACTGTATTCAATTTAAAACTTTTAAAAAATAGCAAGAATTATTATGAAAATCAGAAAAGGAGACACTGTAAAAGTTATCGCTGGAAAAGATAAAGGAAAGACTGGTTCTATCCTAACTGTTCTTCGTGATACTGACCAAGTTGTCATTGAAGATATTAACGTAGTAAAGCGTCACCAGAAAAATAAGCGTACTCGTTCACAAGGACAAATTGTAGAAAAAAGTATGCCTATTCATGTTTCAAACGTGTCACTGATGGAAGGTGATAAGACTGTCCGAGCAGGATACGCGTTTGAAGGCGAAGGTGACAAGCGAAAGAAAGTTCGTGTTTCTAAGGCTACTGGAAAAAAGATATAATTATTAAGTAGGTAACATTAAAGAGTATGGAATCAGTACAGGCTCGCCTAGCAGGAGTATTTGAAGCACTGAAAGGTGACTACGGATACAAAAATGTTAATGAAGCTCCAACAATAGAAAAAGTCGTAGTCTCAGTCGGAACTGGCCGTGTAGACGACAAGGCAAAGATTGCCCTTATCCAAGACCGAATGGCACGTATTACTGGTCAAAAACCAGCTGCTCGCGCAGCTCGTCTATCAATTGCGGCTTTCAAGCTACGAGAAGGCGATACGGTTGGTTACCAGGTAACTTTGAGAGGCAAGCGAATGGTTCACTTCCTTGATAAGCTAATCCACGTTGCTATCCCACAAACTCGCGACTTCCGTGGTCTCAAGGTCACTTCAATCGACGAGATGGGTAACTACACCCTTGGTATTAAAGAGCACACGATCTTCCCAGAAACCGTTGACGAGGACATCAAAGATGTGTTTGGCATGTCAATCACAATTGTGACAACAGTTAGTGACAAAGCAGAAGCAGAAGCCCTGCTCCGACACGTCGGAATGCCGTTGAAGAAGGAAGTTGTGGAAGCAAAATAAAACTCTTCAACTGAACAAGAAAAAGAAGAACCAGCTTAGGCTGGTTTTTCTTTGACAAATCCAAATTACAATGTATAATACAAAAAGTCTAAGTTCAACTTAATAGGAGGTAACGTGGACACAGTAACCACATATTTGGTTTATGTTTTTGGGATTATTATTGTTGCAGGCATTCCATTTATCTATCGTCTACAACGACAGATAAAGGAGTTAAATAGGACAGTTCGTCGGGATCCGTTGACTGGACTGCTTAATAAAGGAGCTTTGCTTGACGACTCTGACCATATATTTGATGTGGCAACCCGTCAACTCCGGTCAGGACCTATGACCGCTATAGTTTTTATTGACTTTGATCATTTCAAAAGAGTCAATGATAATCATGGTCACCCCGTTGGCGATCGCGCTTTACAGTATTTGTCCAAGGTACTTACATCATGTTTCCGTAAATCTGACAGAGTATATCGATATGGTGGTGAAGAGTTCCTGGCTGTCATTACAGTCAAGGATATTCAATCACTAGAGCTCGTTATGGAAAAAGTACGTGAGACAGTGGAGATGGCATCCTTCGTTGAGGGTGACGTTGAACTCAAGTTCACTATTAGTCTTGGGGCAACCACAATAAACACAAAACTGCTTAGTAATGTAGACGAAGCCGTTAAGCTGGCAGATGAGGCCGTGTATGATGCTAAGGAAGCTGGGCGAAACTGCTCAGTATATTTGGACCCTATGGGTAAAGGTGATAAAAACTTCACCCTTAAGTAAGTAAATAGAAAAGGCCTCTCAATATGAGGGGCCTTTATTTTATATACTTAAACTTTTTTGTTTAAGCTGCTTGTAATTGCAGTATATCCACTACTGTAGGGAAAATTTCTTTGCTTACTTCGATTCCCCTCAGTGGGGAACGTCCGTGCGCACGATTTTCGAAGCCGTGTATAAAACTTACACCGATCATGCCACTAAGTGCGGCACGCATTTGGCGTGTAATAACTGATCTACTAGGTTTCGGTGGAATTATCTGGACTGTAATAGACCCATTCGTAATAGACAAAGGACCGAAATTTCTCGATGTTATTTTCTTCATAATAATTTTCTCCTGAGCGAATTGCTCATTGCAAATTAAATCTTAAATAACTAATCTGGCTCGACTATATAACAGAAGTTACGGTTTAGTCAACCAGCTAACGTGGATAAAACTGTGTATTTCAAGTGGATAAGATGTTTACAAATAAACAGCTTATTTTAATAAAATGTTGTTTTAAATAAGGTTAATTAGATATTTATGTATGGTAACTGTGGACAGCCCTATCCACAGTTATTTGATATGACATACATATTTAATTTGTAAATAGCTGTAAAACTTAGTAAAAACAAGCTAGCAAGTTGTCTATTTTTTACAAGTAATCAATAGATTTATCTGTGTTGCAGGACAACAAACATCACATGCGGGCGATCCGTATTTTCTATTGCTATTTAGGGTATTTCTGGTATTGTAGCGGGCAAGACGTACAAGTACTTATTTAGAGGAGCTTGTCGTTGAAGGCGAGCATATTGAGCCGAGAGGCGAAGTTTGCGAGCCGGATTTATAAGGGAGTGCAGTCACTCATTCAGAGTGAGACGGCTCCGTAACAAAATAATAATGGCACGAAAGGCTTTAATTATCCGCGCTAGGCGGACACCTAAGTTTCAATCGCGCGTTGTCCGACGTTGCAAGCTCTGTGCTCGCGGCAAGGGATACATGCGTGACTTCGATGTGTGTCGAATTTGCTTCCGCGAACTCGCACACGAAGGAAATATACCAGGCGTAAGAAAATCATCATGGTAGGCGATACAGTTGGCGATTTAATAATTCGTCTGAAGAACGCTGGAGCAGTAAAAAAGAATACAGTTTCATTACCGTATTCCAAATTGCGCCACGCAGTTCTCAATAAATTAGTAGAAGCAGGTTACATAACCTCTACTACAACTAAAGGAAAGAAAGTACAAGAAAAAACCCTCGAAGTGACACTTCGCTACGAGAACGGTGATCATCGTATTCGCGGTGTGAAGCGAGTCTCAAAGCCAGGTCGGCGTCTCTACTGTGGGGTGGCGGATATTCATCCGGTTAAATTTGGACAGGGGCACATGATTCTATCTACTCCAGCCGGCATTCTCACGAATGACGAAGCAAGGGACAAGAAAATGGGTGGTGAGCAACTTTTCATTATTTGGTAAGTATGAGTAGATTAGGAAAAATTCCGGTAACTATTCCCGCTGGTGTCACCGTGACACTCGAGAATGGACTACTGACGGTAAAGGGGCCAAAGGCAACTTTAACTCGAGAACTAAAAAAAGATGTAAACGTAAAGATTGAAGCCGACACTGTCACCATGACACCAGCCGAGACACCAGCTGCAAAAGCTATGTGGGGAACTTACGCTGCTCACCTACGGAATATGATTGTAGGAGTAACTGAGGGATTCACTAAAATTCTTGAAATCGAAGGAGTTGGATATCGGGCTGAAGTAAAAGGAAATGAAATCGTATTGAATGTTGGATTTTCGCACCAAGTTATTCTTGAAATCCCTGAAGGTATTTCAGTTGAAGTGGTTAAGAGTGTTATCACTCTTATAGGAACCGACAAAGACGCGCTTGGACAGTTTGCTGCCAACGTGCGCAAGGTAAAGAAGCCTGAGCCGTACAAAGGGAAGGGTATTCGTTACCAGGGTGAGTATGTTATTCGCAAGCAAGGTAAGAAGACTGTTTAGTCAGTAATTGTATATGGAAAAATCACAATACAAAACACAAATGCGAACTCAGCGCCACAAACGCCTACGTCACAAAGTGTCTGGTACAGCTCTCCGACCTCGTTTGGCGGTATTTCGCAGCAATTCAGCTGTGTATGCTCAACTTATAGATGACGAAGCTGGAAAGACACTGGCAGCGGCTGATTCTCGTAAGGAGAAAAAGGGAACTGCGGTAGAAAAGGGAAAGGTAGTTGGCGCAGAAATTGCCAAGAAGGCTGCTGCAGCAAAAATTGAAACTGTAGTGTTTGACCGCGGCGGTTTCCAGTACCAAGGTATCGTAGCTTCACTAGCTGACGGTGCAAGAGAAGGAGGATTGAAGTTCTGACCTGAGTGCCAGTATTTTATTTTTGAAACAAAGTTTCAAAAATACTGGTGCACGAAAGTCGTTCGGAGAAACAGTCTGGGGGACTGTTTCTCCGAACTGGAACAATGCTCACAAGAATTCAAAATTTATTAAACATAAATAAAGTTATGTCAGAAACAAAACAGCAGGAAGCTACAACTGATGTGAAAACACCAGAATCTGCAACACCCGAAGTGGTGTCTGCAGCTGCAGCGCCAACGGCGCCGGCAACCGATGCACCCGCTGCGGCACCTAGGGACCGAGGTCCACGACGTCGCGGAGGAAGTAATGATCGACGAGGAGGGGCTGGAGCCGGAGGGAGACGACCACGACGTGGCGGCCGTCAGGAACGTCCGCGTTCAGAATTCGACCAAAAAATTGTCAGTATTAGACGAGTTACTCGTGTGATGGCTGGAGGACGTCGGTTCTCATTCTCTGTCTCAATGGTGATTGGTGATAAAAAAGGTAAGGTAGGTGTTGGAATCGGCAAGGCTGGTGACACTCAACTTGCTATTGAAAAGGCTGTTCGTAACGCTAAGAAGCACATGATTGTCGTGCCTATGGATAAAGACGGACGTATCCCTCATGATGTGCATGTAAAATACGCTTCAAGTGAAGTAATGATGATGCCAGCGGCAGGTCGTGGACTTGTGGCCGGTTCTTCAGTTCGTACAGTACTTGAGCTAGCTGGTGTAAAAGATATCACAGCTAAACTCTTCTCTCGAAGCAAGAACAAACTTAATAACGCTCGCGCTGCAGTCGAAGCGCTTAAGCAACTTAAGAAAGCTTAATATGCAACTTCATGAACTAAAGCCGACTACCCCTCGAAAGTCTGCAAAAAGAATCGGACGTGGAGGGAAGCGCGGTAAGACTTCGGGTAAGGGTCACAAAGGACAAAAAGCACGAGCGGGTAACAGTACCCGTTCAGAAATGCTTGATATCATCAAGAAGATTCCAAAACTTCGTGGTCACGGAAAAAACCGAGCCCGAACAGTAAATGCTGAGCGAGTGCTCGCTGTCGTAGTTAATGTTTCTGCACTAGAGGTGTTAGAAGCAGGTGCGTCAGTAACACCAAAAACATTGGTAACAAATGGAATTCTTTCTTCAGTAAAACGAAAGGCACCTAAGGTAAAGATTCTTGGAAATGGAAATCTTACTAAGAAACTTGTAGTTGAAGATTGTCAGGTCTCGCAGTCAGCTAAAGAAAAGATTGAAGCGGCTGGCGGAAGCGTGAAATAATCCGCAGCACACACTTATGCAAACATTCTTACACAAACTTAAAGTCATCTTTACTGAACCGGCGATCCGCAACCGCGTGTTGTTCGTGCTCGGTGCTCTCGTTGTCTTCCGTATGTTAGCTGCAATTCCCATTCCAGGAGTTGATGTTGAGGTACTGGAACAATTCTTCGAAAATAACCAGTTCCTAGGTCTCCTGAACATCTTTTCTGGTGGTGGCTTAGCGAACCTGTCAATAGTAATGTTGGGTGTTGGACCTTTTATTACAGCGTCCATCATCATGCAGTTACTTACAGTGATGTCGTCAAAACTTAAGAGTCTATATACAGAAGAGGGTGAAGCCGGCCGAGCCAAGTTTACGCAATATAGTCGTATGTTGACTCTGCCACTTGCGGTTTTGCAAGGGTTTGGTTTCCTTACGCTACTCCAAAGCCAGGGTGTGTTAGCTGGTCTTTCAACTTTTGACTTCATTGTTAACGTGATTCTTGTTGTTGCCGGTTCAGTCCTATTGATGTGGATTGGTGAGATGGTGACAGAATACGGGGTTGGAAATGGTGTATCGATCATTATTTTTGCCGGTATTGTGGCCAGTCTCCCGGATACAGTTAGTAAGCTCTTATTCCAATTTGACTCTTCACAATTCCCACTTTATGTAGGATTTACTCTCGTTGCAGTTGGAATTATTTACGCTGTAGTGGTTATGACTGAGGCTGAGCGACCAGTGCCAATCACTTATGCCAAACAAAGTCGGGGAGGTTCAACCTATGGTTCAAGTCAATCGTACTTGCCAATGCGACTTAATCAAGCTGGTGTGATTCCAATCATTTTTGCTCTCTCAATTATTCTATTCCCGCAAATGGTGCTCAATATCCTTACGGCCTTTGACCTACCGTGGGTAGCTCAAGCGAATGAAGTGGTTACTAATTTCTTAGCTAACCAGTGGGCCTATGGTGGAGTCTACTTTGCCCTGGTATTCCTCTTCACCTTCTTCTACACAGCCGTTACTTTCGACCCAGATGCTGTATCGAAGAACTTACAACGGAGCGGTGGGTTCATTCCTGGAATACGACCTGGAGCACATACCTCTGAATACTTAGGTAACTTGGTAACTAGGTTGACACTTGTAGGTGCGGCTTTTCTCGGAGTAGTGG
Source organism: Minisyncoccia bacterium (assembly GCA_047639355.1). Lineage (GTDB taxonomy): Bacteria > Patescibacteriota > Minisyncoccia > Phycocordibacterales > UBA918 > OLB19. Next base: position 8,277 of record JBLIOC010000022.1, read on the forward strand.
CAGTTCTGCCGGTAGGTATGCAAATAGCTACTGGAGTATCTGCTCTAGCTATTGGAGGAACGGCAGTACTTATTGTGGTGTCGGTGGTACTTGACCTTATTCGACGCTTAGACGCACAAGTCTCAATGCGCGAGTATTAATTTCCTAAAATCACTTCATCTGCGTCGTTGCGTTCGCGAAAAAATCGTTCAATGTACAAAAGTACATCTCACAATTTTTTCACTTCGCGCCTAGTATCTAAAGCAATTTAAGGAAACTAACGAAAACCGTAAAATCACTAAGTCTACTTCGTTAGACTGCGAAAAAAACCGCTCATCGTACAATAAGTACGACTCGCGGTTTTTTTCTTGCCTACCTCGTACCCGCCAGCAATTTTCCAATTTTCGTGAAGCGAAAAGACCCGTTCGGGTCTTTTTCTTTTAACAGTGCCAAAGGCGTCAGCGGTTTGGTAATTGTAGTTTAGTATTGATTCTTGAGAGAATAACGAATTGGGACATTGTTGCGGCGCTGTTCCCAAACTTCGGAATCTAACCAATCTTTATAAGCGTCAAAGACAGCTATGGCTACTGATATAGGGTTTTGCCGTGAGGTATCAATAATAAAATCAAAGTGGTTGGTTTCATACGGATCGACTCCGTAAAGTTTTCTAAATCGTGTTTGCTCATCGAGCATTCTGCCGCGAACTTGTTTTGATACCAAATCAAGAGAAGTAGAGCTAGTCCCTACCGAAGAACGTGAACTGTTACTTACGGCATCTTTAAATATACGAACTGTTGCAATATCAAGGTTAAGATCTAAGTACACTTTGAAAGATTCTGGAATCCAATAAAAACCAAGGCGTGAGTCGACCACGATGTCGTTTTTTTCACGTAACTCTCGTAGTGCCTCATCAATCTCCGTGTCTAGGTTGTGGTTTGTAGCTGCCTGGTAGTTATACTCTTCGAGAGTCATTTTACTCTTTGCTAGTACCTGTCTCACCATGTCACCTGATGAATGTCGAGTATAGGAAAGGAGTTCGGCTACCTTGTCGGCTGTGGATGATTTTCCGCTACCAGGTTTACCAGAAATAGTAATGATATGCTTTTTGCTCATGTATCAGTAGAATAACATAGCATATTGTTGCATCAGTCTAAAAAAGTTGGTACTCTCTCAAGGTTATGAAAAGTGAGACAAATAAAATATGTGGACATGTTGTGGTTGTGATGGCTCCGACCGGGAGCGGTAAAGGAGTAATTATTCAACACGCTCTACAAAAGTATCCAGATTTGTATCAAACAGTGTCATGTACTTCTCGAACGAGGAGGCCTAGTGAAATTACGGGAAAGCACTACCACTTTGTAACGATTGAGGAGTTTAATAAAAAAACTGCCGCTGGGGATTTTCTTGAATGGGCTGAGTTTGCAGGTAATAAATATGGCACTCTGAAGAGTGAGATTCTTCCTCGCCTGTCAAATTGTGGTATCGTAATAGTAGAGATTGAGTTGCAGGGAGTTGAGCAACTTTTAGAATTACTGCCGCGTGAACACCTAACAATTGTTTATATTGAGGCTGGTGATTGGGAGGTTTTACGTTCGCGTGCTTCCAAACGTTCCCCAATGAGTGAAACTGAGCTGTCTGCCAGACATGAACGGTTTCTCATTGAGCAACAAGCTAAACCACTAGCTGATGTGATTATAGATAATACAGCCGACATAGAAATCGCGCACACTGAGTTTGATCAAGTTGTAGAAGATGCATATTCAAAATGTAAATTATAAATTATGGAACCAACCACAGTTATTTTTATTGGCCCGCAAGGAAGCGGAAAAGGAACACAGATCGAACGTCTCTACACAGTAATTGCCGAAACAGATCCACTGCGTCGAATAGTTGATATTCAAACCGGTCGACGGTTTCGTGCCTTGGCCGCCAAACATGAAACTTTTGCTGAGCGAAAAATTGGACGTACTCTAGACACAGGAGCTCTACAACCAGATTTCCTTACGCATATTTTGTGGGGACAGGCGATGCTCGATCAGCTCGACCCAAAAAGCCACCTACTAGTAGATGGTTTTCCTCGGACTGTTACCCAAGCCCAGGTATTAGAGGATGCTCTTGAGTTCTTTGAACGAGAATATCTCCATGTCATTAATCTTGATACACCAGAAGAAGTGGTTCGTGAGCGTATGCAGGATCGAGCCAGAGCTGATGATACCAAAGAGTCAATCGAGACTCGTTTAGGGTGGTACAGTGAGGACACTTTGCCAGTATTAGATTTCTATAGAGTACGACCGGACACTATTGTTCATGATATTGATGGCACAAAATCAATTAATGAAGTGCATAAACAGATTTTAATCGCGCTTAAATTAACTTAATGATTACCAAAAAAACTACTGCCGAGATTGTGGTATTGAAGGAAGCTGGAAGTATCTTAGCTAAAATCTTAAAGGAGGTTGCTAAAGAAGCGGTGGTGGGGGTTACTACTTTGTCACTGGATGACCGGGCTATGGAATTAGTTGAAAAATATGAAGTGGAGCCAGTACTTTTGGGTTATCACCCAGGGTTTGCCGACCGACCATATCCTGCAGCTATGTGCATTTCTGTGAATAATTGCGTGCAACACGGTATCCCGTCTGATGAGGTGGTATTGAAGGAGGGAGACACGGTCAACTTAGATATGTCTATTGGATACAAGGGAATGATCGTTGACTCTGGAATTACTGTTGGAGTTGGTGAAATCAGCGACGAAGCACGTAGGCTGCTGGCGTGTACGCAAGAGGCGTTGGCTATCGGGGTGAAAGCAGCCTGTCCGGGCGGACACATTGGCGACATCAGTTCAGCTATTCAGAAGTTTGTAGAATCTAGAGGCTTTTCTGTAGTTGAAGTGTTATGTGGTCACGGAGTAGGTTATGAGGTGCACGAAGAACCTAATATTCCAAATTTTGGTAAAGCTGGATCTGGACCACTGATTGAAGTCGGTCATGTCTATGCTATTGAACCGATTGTAAATGTCGGGAAGCCGGACGTATATTTTGATGACGAGGGAGATGGGTACAGTGTATACACAGAGGACAAAAAATGGAGTGCCCATTTTGAACACACGGTAGCGATTACAGAGAAGGGGCCGGTGGTTTTAACTAAATAGCATCGAGTAAGTATCTAACCATGGATTCTATGAAAACCCCTTCTGTGAGGAGTATTAGTGGTGGAGCAAGTATTAAAAAGTAAACAACTGGGTTTATTTGTCCTTCAATGTAGTCAGCTTTTTTGACATCACCATCTCTCTCCGGTCTAGTAATTTTTGGTCTCCTCAGACCCCTGAATGATTGAAAGAATTTAAAAGAAAAGTATACCGTTAAGAAAAAACACATGACGCTGATGGCAAGTATCGCAGAAAACACAAAAATTTCATTATTGCTCAAAAACATGAATGGAACACCTCCTAAAAAGGACAACAGAAAACAGATAACGATGTAAAGTAAATATTTAAATGTCAGTAACATAATAAAATTCTATCACAAACATTTATCATGTTTTCTGGTCTTTTGTTATACTCACTATATGAATAAGCTACCGTCTAACAAACAGCCATACCGGAGTTTTGACGGCCGGGGCATTGATGTTGCTATCAAGCGCGCCGACGATTTAGATAAGTTATCTTGCGAACATTTAAGTACCAAAATCAATCCACGTGTACTTGATTTAGGGTGTGGTGCCGGAGGTCACTCTGTTCGGATGGTAAAGGTCGGGGCAGCAGTTACGGCAGTTGATTCTCATGATTTTTCAGAGGAATTTAAAGTGCATACTCAAACTGAGAATATATCTGAAGAACAGCTAAAATTTATTTGCGGTGATGTAACTAAACTGGCTGAGTTGGTCCCAGATGAAAGTTTTACTGATGCTTATATACAACGGACACTGCATTATCTTACCTATGAACAAGCTAAGAAGTTACTAAAATTTCTGCATCAGATTACAGAAGACAGGCTATATATTTCTGTCACCGGAATTAAGTCAGAGGTGGGAGTAGACTACCTTGGTAACGGAGTTCCGATAAAGGAAAGATTTTTTGCACTTAATCATGGCCGAGCCGAGACATTTAGTATTTATGAACCAGTCTGTCTTTACTCAGAATCTGAGCTTGTGACATTATTAGAAGATTCTGGCTGGGTAATTAGAAAATGTTGGCAATCAGCCTTTGGTAACATTAAAGCCATCTGTAGTCATTGATTGTTTGGCAAAAAGGCTGGAAAACGCGTTGTGTTTTCCGGCCTTTGCGTTATACTGCGTGCAAATATTTAAGCCATTTTATATGAAAAAACAACCGAATCAAGAACGATCCTTAGTGCTACTCAAGACCGACGCGGTACAACGCAGTCTGGTTGGTGAAATCGTTAAGCGATTTGAGCAAACTGGTCTCAAGATTAGTGCGCTAAAGATGGTAGAGGCCACTGAAAAACAACTTCTTAGTCACTATTCTAAAGACGACGCTTGGTACCTTAAGAAGGGAGAAGGAATCGTCATTGAACTAAAAGAACAAGGAAAAGAAGTAGACCGAGAACCAATAGAATACGGAAAAGATATTATTCGAACTGTAGTGAAGTACATGATGGCTAGTCCGATTGTTGCCTTAGTATTTGAAGGGAACAAAGCAGTTTCGGTAGTCACTAAGATTGTTGGTTCAACTGAACCTTCTACTTCAGATGTTGGAACAATACGAGGAGACTACACCGTTGATTCATTTGGACACGCTACTTACGAAAACCGAGCTGTTCGTAACCTGGTTCACCAATCTGAATCTCCAGAAGAGGCAGAGCGAGAAATTAATATATGGTTCGCAGATGAAGAGATTATGAAGTACACCACCGCCCAAGAGCGAATCATGTACGACGTGAATCTTGACGGAACCCCGGAATAATTCCAAAACTACGACAACTACTTTGTCAGACTACGAAAAAAGGCCCTCGTTGGACACTTGTCCCACTCGGGTCTTTTTTCTTGTCCTCCGCGTATTTGTAGCAGTTTTGAAATTATTCTCTAACATGAGCTATAAAATGTAACTAAGTACTAATAAATCGCTATGACTATACTTTGACAAAAAGTCTTGGTAGTAATACCATAATAAGTGGAATCATATTACGTATGTTCCGATTACGTATTGTAAGGGCTGTCGGAAGTCATGTCTTGTGCCGAAGACCATTTAGGGTCATCGAATAGTCGAGTCAGATAAGACGCCCACCTGATTTTTAATCGGGGGCATACGTTTGTGATTCCATGCAAAAGATTCCCCCTCCAGGGGGTTTTTTGCTTGAACAAAGGAGTCAAAGACGATTATTGCGAAAATATGTCTCAATTTTTTCTCCCCTTGAGAAAATCGCTGGGTGGTTTGAGTAGGGTTACAGTTATCACCCGACAGGGAAGATTCTTTTTGTAACCCTTTGGCTCCCTCCTATTCCTTGGTATTATTAACATATGATCAACAGACGCGTCACTATTTTTCTAATCTTATCGAGTGTGTTCGCACTCACTCACCAATTCGCCATGAAGGCTTCTCTTTACTGGTATTACTGGTGGTTCGATATAGTGATGCATTTTTGGGGCGGAATTTTACTTGGGTTGGGAGTCCATGTTTTTTCTACCTTTGGTCGTGCTCACTTACGGCCGACTTTGCCAACGGTGTTAATTGTTTTGGCATTGGTTACGGGTACATGGGAGGTGTTCGAGTGGTCTGCAGGTCTTTGGGACGCTGAGACATACGTGTTCGATACAGTAAAAGATGTTGTTATTGGTTTTAGTGGGGGATTACTCGCACATATTATATTAAGTAAACGTACAATAGGGTCATGAGTTCAACATTAGGTTTTTATGGTGGAGTTGGTTCTGTGACTGGGGCAAATTTTATGCTCGATACGGGCAAAGTTGCAGTCTTGGTTGATTGCGGTCTAGAACAAGGAGATAAATTTGCGCAGGAGATAAACGCAAAAGATTTTGTTTACGATCCGGCAAAGATAGATGTGTTGTTTGTTACCCACGCTCACGCAGATCATATAGGACGGATTCCTAAGTTGGTGCGTGATGGATTTCGTGGGGTAATCTATTCGACCATGCCAACCAAAGAACTGGCTCGCATTATGTTTGATGACGCTCTACATATAATGGAGTTTGAGGCCAAACGAGACAAGCGTCAGCCGATTTATAAGGAAAACGATATTGAACTAACTCTTTCGCTTTGGAAGACCGCCAAGT
>JBLIOC010000023.1:0-13337 GCA_047639355.1 Minisyncoccia bacterium
CGATAGTTCTGTAATAGAAGTAACTGAAGCCGAGTCAGTGTCGGGCTCTTTTATGATTAGTAAGATCGGTAACATATCGCGTGACCCGCTGCAGATTTTTCTAAGAGAAGGGGATGATTACCGGCAAATTGCGGTAGCTAGTAATAAAGACTTTGAGACAAGTTCACTACAAGAAGGGGAGTATGTGGCAGTTTTACTGTACGAAACATTATTCTTACAGGTGGAAGCGGAGCCATTTTGGAAACGTTTAATAGACACTCTGTTTTTACCTACAATTGCGTACGCATTTTTCCAAGACTACACAGAAGTGGTCGCCATACCGTTTACCGTAGAATACGATGTGGTGGAACCAGAACCAACTGGTGCCTCAAGCGTATTGTTTTTGCCAGGAATTATGGGGTCACGATTGTATGAGACTGGTAGTGAGTGTGGCTCTGAGGTTTCTGAGCAAGAACGTTGGTTTTCTTTTGATGAGTGTGACCAATTGCGCTTTAAGACTAGGTTTGATGGAAAATCAATAAATGATATCTATACTAAAGCAACTGATAATGCCGTAATAGAAAACGCTGCAGTTATAAATCCTTTATACCAATCATTTTTTGATAAAATGAATGAACTAGAAGAAGCTAAAGTTATAGCTGACTTTACTCCGTTTGCTTATGATTGGCGGTTGAGGTTGGATGACTTGCTGAAAATGAAGGAAGATCTTGTAACTCATGAAGTGCGATACGATGTGACAACTATCTTGTCCGAAAGTAATATATATAAAACGCTACAAAAAATGGCAGAAGACTCGTATAGCGGAAAAGTAACCTTGGTAGCACACTCAAATGGCGGTTTACTTGTAAGAACGTTCCTAGGAGCGCTACAGGTTGCCAATGACCCGTTGTTGAATAAAATTGACAATGTGATTTTGGTGGCATCTCCACAGGTGGGTACGCCAGACGCTGTTGTTGGGATGTTGCACGGCTCTGTAATTGGTCCAGGCGGGCTAGTTGTTTCTCAGGAAGTTGTTAGGACTATTCTAAATACGGCACCATTTGGACATCATCTGCTACCAAACAAAGATTATTTTGCTGGTGCGGGTGTATCTATAAGTACACCAGTTATCACCTTTAACGAGGGTTCAGTTACCGATGTCTGGAGAAATACCTTTGGTAAAGAAATTACAACAAATGAAAAGTTACATCAGTTTTTAAGTAAGGATAGCGCTCGAGTGAAACCTGCTATAGATGACTTGCTGCATCCAGAAGTAGTCGATAACAATTTATTGAATTACGCAGACATAGTTCCAGGATTGACAAATGTGTGGACACCGTCCACAAGTACAAAGGTCTATCAAATTGCTGGAACAGGAATAGAGACTGTCTCCGGTATTACTTACTTTACAGACAAAGAATGCATAAAAGGTGGTCACCTCTGGTTTAAGTGTTCTGAATATAAGGAAAAATTGGGATATTACGTAAATCATACATTCGATGGTGATGAAACAGTGGTTGTGCCGAGTGCGCTGGCGATGTCAGAGGAAGGTAGTGTGGAGAGGTGGTGGCTGGATTTAGGTAAGTTTAAAAAGGAAATAGACACAAATAGGGTGCACAAGAATATTTTTGAAGTACCAGATGTTATAAATTTTGTCTCAGATGTTATCTCTACATCTAGTCCTCAGACTTACGATTATTTATCAGCAGAAGTAGTCACTCCAGAAATTGGTCAAAGGCTCAACTTCACCTTACATTCACCATTGGATATGTATATGGAAAGCAGTCAAGGTGTCGTTAGCAGCACTACAAATGACATTCAGGGTGCAACTTACCGCCGTTATGGTGAGGTTCAGTATATCTCTTTACCTAGCGATACTACTGGGTTGACATTGCGTCTACGCGGATATAAATCCGGATCTTTTACACTAGTAATTGAGGAATGGGAGGATGGTATAAAAATAGACACGATGGATTATAAGGCCATTCCTTCGGGTACTTCTACAGATGTATTTCTAGATCTAGAATCTTTGTCAGATGAAACTGAATTGAAGATCGATTTTGACGGAGACGGTGATATCGATGGTGTGGTTTTAGCATCAGTTGATGTGGTTGTAGTTCCAGCTGTATCTTCAGTTGAAAAAACAATCACTGACTCAAAATCAACAACAGGTACAAGAGTTAAAAAAGATTTACCTGAAGGTGTTGTGGCGGGAGTATCGGTTGATAATTCTGAAGAGTGGTATTATGGAGAACTGATGAGGTTACTGCGAGAATTATCAATTGCTTTAGGTAAATTACAAAAATTAAGATAGCCATTTTATGGAAAAGAAACTGATAATATTAATCTCTAGCGCATTATTTTTTTTGCTATTAACAATATATGAAAATACTGCACCGAAAGGTGTCTGTGACACCTACTCTATTTTTTTATGTAATTATTCTATGTATCAAATAGTTAATATAAAAAATATTTTTGGGATCGTCCTATTCTTCTCTCTCCTTACCTATAAACTCCCCGTCAGAGTATTCAACGCCTGGTGGAAGTTTGCGCGCTTTACTGTGCCGACAATATTTGCATTGGTTATATTGATTAACTTAGGTTTTCATCATAATGACGGTGGTTTCTTTAACATGGACGCTGACTTTGATCGTTTGTACGTGAATTTTCTTTATATTATATTTATAATCGGTTCACTAATCCAGATCGTTCGAGGTTATCGTAAATAGTCTAAGGGTACTAGATTTATCTATTTTCAAAATACCAAGGGCCACCCCTTGCATCTGCAAAGGGTGGCCCTTGGTACATGGTACATGGTGCTTGGTGGTTGGGGTACCATTGTATCAATGGTATGTCTGATATAATGTTTGTGTATGAATTCCAATTCACTAAAAACTGGGCAGAAGCTTTTGCGGCCACCACAGAAGTTACTTAACAAAACTTTCTACAAGTTCCTTTTTAGTTTTGTGGCGGTGATTGCGGGTATGCTGTTGTTTATATTGGTCCTTGGAGTTGGTAGTAATGGGGTACAATAATTATCTATGATTCGTATCACCGATCAGTACTTTTGGAATTTTGTCTTTGTAGTATTTTTTCTGATTCTTATTACGATGGGTTCTATTATTCTTGAAACAGAGTCGCGTATTCTCTTCGCAGACCTTAGTCTTACCGATTATATTCTTATTACTTTAGCCTCCTGGCGACTAACTAGACTCTTTGTACACGACCTGGTGACCAAATTCTTCCGAGAACAATTTTGGGATGTGATTAAAGTCGGTAAGGGTTTTCAACTGGAGAAACCTAAAACTGGTGCGAGACGGACAATTGCCGACCTACTCGATTGCTCGTGGTGCTTTGGAATATGGGCTACTGCCTCAGTTACATTTTTCTATCTCACGACGCCTTACTCTGTCTTCCTGGTGGTGCTTCTCGCGCTCTCTGCAGTGGCCTCCTTCATGACCAATCTTTCTAGGCTCGTGTCATTAAAAATTGAAGAAAAAAGTTAGTTTTGTTGTGTAGTGATTTTTTGAACTGACTGACTGATTGTAATTGCTTACTTGTACCACTATTGAGTATAGTCCTGCTGGCTAGTGCTATTATGTAATTAATTAATTGATTACCATTAATTAGTATCGACTATGTTTCATAAAAAAGAGTTAAAAATAACATTAGGCGTTTTGGTTTTCGCTCTGCTTGTAATGGTGATTGCTATGCTTTCTATCGGGTTGAGTAGTTTTTCTGAAGTTGTGATGATGGTGCGATACGTGCTTCTGCAAAACGTCGGAATCTTTTTAATTTTTGCAGCTGCGTTATTTTATATTGTCAGGGTGGTCTGGCGCTTACATTCGAAACCTCTAGCCATTGCCCTCGGAGTAATTCTCATAGGGGGAGGTTTATATATGTGGGGGAACGAAACTCACTCCCCACACTTTGCCATGCCAGCCTTCATGCAAACTTATCACCCAGGTGGACACATGCCTGACTTGCCGTTATCTAACGTGATGAAGTTTTTTGCCGCTTATGACGACTTTGAAAAAATCGAAGACATCGGCGCTGATCCAAATGACGTGCCACCTCCAATCACTCGTAATCACAGCGAAACAGTAGATATATACCTAGAAACCAAAGAAGTGATTGCTGAAATAGCAGAAGGTGTTTACTTCAATTATTGGACATTTAATGCTCAGGTTCCGGGTCCAATGCTTCGAGTTAGAGAAGGAGATACGGTAAACCTTACTATAAAAAATAACGAGTCTAGTCTGCATAGTCACAATATCGACTTGCATGCTGTTACTGGGCCAGGTGGGGGAGCAACCTTGTCTTTGGTGGCTCCAGGAGAGACGAAAGGTTTTAAGTGGAAGGCGCTCAACCCTGGGTTGTATGTGTATCACTGTGCAACTATGAATGTGAGTACTCACAATTCACATGGTCAGTACGGTTTGATTTTGGTTGAGCCAGAGGAGGGAATGTCTAAGGTCGATAAAGAATTTTATGTGATGCAAGGTGAGCTGTACACCGAAGGCCGAACCGGTAAAAAAGGACTCACCATCTTTGACGCGGAAGACTTACTGGATGGACATCCAGACTACGTAACGTTCAACGGTCGCATTGAAGAAAATGGTGCTCCGCGGATGACTGCTAAGGTGGGTGACAAGATTAGAATCTTTGTCGGTAATGGTGGAGTTAATCTTATTTCATCATTCCACCCGATCGGAGAAATATTTGACCTGGTCTATGACGAAGGAGGTATCGGAGCTGAACCACTACAGAACATCCAAACTACCGCCGTCTTACCTGGAGGCGCTTCTATTGTTGAGTTTACAGTCGATGTACCGGGAAATATTATTTTAGTTGATCATGCGCTAGCTAGAATGAATAAAGGTGCTTGGGCGGTCATTAAAGTTGAGGGGGAAGCTCAGCCCGATATATATGCTCCAATTGATATGGGAACAGGAACGGAAGTAAGCGAATACGGTGGACACTAATATTTAATGATATATGGATTTAGAAAAAGAGCTCAGTTCAATTATTGAAGGTGAAGTTGCTGTCGACGACGCCACTCTAGAGATAAATAGTGAAGACACTAGTATTTTAAAGATTTGTCCAAGCTGTGTTGTTTCCCCAAAACATAAAGAAGATCTTTCAAAGTTGATACATTTTGTTCACCAGCACCGTGGAGAAATGTCTCTCACTGCCTGGTCGGCTGGTACTGATATGTCGGACGGGCCTCTGACTTCTTCGATTGTGGTTGATTTTCTCCGATATTTTAACCATGTGCATGACGTTAGTCAGGAGCAGGCCACAGCTGAACCGGGTGTGTTTTATAGAGATTTTGAACCCTTAACATTATTTCAGAATGCCATACTGCCATGCTATACCGCTTCTCGTGAACTCAATACTTTGGGCGGAATGGTGGCCAATAATTCAGCCGGTGAAAAATCTTTAACCTTCGGCAAAACTGAACGTTATGTGAAGGCTCTTAAAGTTGTCTTGCAGGATGGTAATGAGTACGTGTTTAAAAAAATTAATCGAGCTGAACTTGAGGCAAAAAAATTCCAGTTAGATTATGAGGGTGAAATATATCGTAGGGTAGAGAGCCTGATTAATGAAAATATTGAGACTATAGAGAGTGAGCGGTCGACAGTATCGAAAAATTCGCCCGGTTATGAAGTATGGGATATTTGGGATAAGGAAAATGACACCTTTGATATGACCCAACTTTTTGTGGGCTCACAAGGAACTCTTGGTTTGATATCGGAAATAACTTTTTCATTAGTCGAGCCACAAAACGAATCCCGTATGCTAGTTCTATTTTTGCGACCCAGACACATGAAGCAGTTGGGAAGTATTGTAAATACTGTCTTAAAAGAGAGTCCGGAAAGTTTTGAATCATATGACGACAAAACTTTTAACGTGATGTTGCGAGTATTTCCAAAGTTGTTTGGGCGCTTGGGAGGGAATCCGTTTAAAATCGTCAAAGATTTTTGGCCCGAAATTAAAACGGTGTTAACTGGAGGAATCCCTAAACTAGTTCTGATGGCCGAATTTACAGGCACCGACGAGTCTGAAGTTATAGCCAGAAGAAATAAGGCTGAAGAGGCAATTAAGGAGCTCTACGACATAGATACACACGTGACGAGCACCAAAGAGGAAGGAAATAAGTTCTGGGTTGTTAGACGAGAGAGTTTCGAACTGTTGCGAGAAAATGTACGCCACCGTCACACAGCTCCTTTCATTGATGATATTTCAGTCCGGCCAGAGCATCTCCCAGAATTTTTACCGAAGCTATATGCCATATTGGATGAGTACAATTTGATATATACCATGGCTGGGCACGTAGGAGATGGTAATTTTCATATTATTCCACTTATGGATTTCAAGCGTCCAGATTTTGTTAAAATAGTAACCGAGTTGTCAGATAAGGTTTATACCTTGGTTGGAGAGTATAAAGGCTCTATTACAGGAGAACATAACGATGGAATAATTCGTACTCCATATCTCCATAAAATGTTTTCAGCCTCCATGTTGAGCGTCTTCTCTGAGATAAAAGAAATATTTGATCCGCATCGAATATTTAACCCACACAAAAAAGTCGACGCTGACATGGAATTATTAAAAAATTCTATCAAGAGCCAAAGCTAATAAGAGAATAGAGTAAGAAGTGGCTGGTTTTTCACGATAAAATAGGTTAGAGTGCTTGTGTAAATTTCAGTTCATTTTTTTAAAAGGAGGAAAGTATAAATGGAACAGATCAAAACGTTGCAAATATACTGGGAGGGCTCTCGACGGCAATGGAATCTGCCTAATAGTATTTCACTCAGTCGTGCGATCATTGGTGTGACAATGCCACTGTGGTGGTTAGGAGGGGAGCAGTTGCTTCTTATCGTCATAATCTATGCCGGAGTGTCTGATTGGTTAGATGGCCAGCTGGCTCGATGGCTAGGTGTTGTAACTCCGCTTGGGGCGGTCATCGACCCATTGGCGGATAAGTGTTTTATTAACCCATTTTTGCTTTGTATTGCCGTCACCACAGGTTCGTTGTTGTTTAGCTTGTTGTTTGTTGTAAATTTGCTTTACGATATCGATAATACATACCAGCGCCGCTTCGATATTCTTGCAGCTTTTCGGGGGTTTTTAACTAAGTCCACAAAACCAGTGACGCTACTGTCGAAGACTAAGACAGCCACGCTTTTTGTTCTTATGGTTTGCGCGCTCTATCCGGAGGTGCTCGTGTCCTATGTATCGTTCGTTACTCTCGATCAGTTTACGATATTTTCGCTCATACTGATTGCTTTGTCTTGGTTGCTCAACCGTCGTACTTTGTTTCAAGAACTTTAAGAAGACTTCTTGTAAATGATTGGTTGGTTATCAAAAGAATAATACTCATCAATGTTAGGCTCAACTTTGTTGAGCCTTTTTTTTAATTATAATAAATAGGTTTCAGACTTTCATTTTTAAATTAATCTGTTATAGTGGCTTTCAACAGGCTCATGACAGTCGGTCCTCGTAAGAGGGTAATGCGCAAGCACCGGCCGAGGTCCAATCTATCTTTTAGTATTGGGGTCGAAGCCTAGGGCGATGAAAATCGAAGATTTTATCGCGTTGGGTCTGTTTTTTATTCACGTAAATTCATTTAACGTGGCAATTACAAAAGCAAAAAAAACAACCATTCTCGCAAAGCTCGACGGAGTCAAAAATGATTCTGAATCAATCGTGTTTGTTAAGTTTAACGGTATGACCGTGGCTGACACAACCGCTATGCGAGCACAGTTGCGAGCTGATGGGGTAGGATTCTTCGTCGCTAAGAAGACACTCATGAAAAGAACGTTTGATGGTTCTTACGAAGGAGAAATGCCAACTCTAGATGGAGAAATTGCAGTTGCGTACAGCGCTGACGCAATTGCTCCCGCTCAAAAGATCAAAGAATTTGCCGGAAAGTACAAGGAGAATCTAGCGATTGCTGGAGGAATTTTCCAAGGTGTCTTTAAAGACGCTGCTGAAATGTCTGAGATTGCTTCAATCCCAGCTCTACCAGTACTACGAGGTATGTTCGTAAATGTTATTAATTCTCCAATCCAAGGCCTTGTGATTTCGTTGAGCCAGATTGCGGAGAAGCGATAATTTCACCACAGCTACACTTGTTGAATGAAGAAAGGAGCGTATGCGACTATTCTGAATTTATGTCCTGATTTTTTCTAATCATGAGAAAATCACTGGACCGCACTACGAAAATGTTTTTCACCGTACGACCAGTACGGCTCAGGCACATTTTCTTGCGCTCCTAGTATCTGAGGCAAACTTATCGTTCTATAGAAATTTTAGACTAATCAAAATTATTATGGCTGAAGAAACAAAAGAAGAAGTAGCTGTTGCTACTGAAGAAACTGCAGCTCCCGAAGCAGCGGTTGAAGAGGTAAAAGAGGAAGCGGCACCTGCCGCAGAAGAAAAGAAAGAGGAAGTAAAGGAAGTAAAGGAAGAAGCCGTTTCTGACGTTGATGAAACAGTAGAAGTACCAGAGGAATTCAAGAAGCTCGTAGAGCAAGTTGAAACTATGACAGTACTTGAGCTACACGAGCTCGTGAAGGTGCTTGAGAAGCGATTTGGTGTATCAGCCTCTGCAGTTGCAGTTGCTGGACCAGCAGCTGGCGGAGAGGCTGCTGAAGAGCAGTCAGAGTTCACAGTTGAACTTACTGAAATAGGTGCTCAGAAGATTGCTGTTATTAAGGCAATTAAGGAAGTTCTCGGACTTGGTCTTAAGGAGGCTAAGGAAATGGTAGACGGAGCTCCAGCTGTTGTGAAGGAAAACGTGAAGAAAGAAGATGCTGAGGCTTTAAAGACTAAGCTTGAAGAAGCTGGAGCTAAAGTTACATTAAAATAGTTTCGTAAGAAACCATTTTGAAAAAATTCCAGTCGCAAGACTGGGATTTTTGTAACTTTAGCTCCAGAGCCGGAGGCGCCCGTCCGGGAGACGGATAAGCGCTGAGGCGGGGTAGCGAGCCCAGAAAATAATGACTGAAAGGAATATATTTTCTGAGGACTTGTGACGGTCCGAAGGTAACTGTTAAGTAAGCAACAGAGTTTTTGTGGATGCAAAAATGACAATTGCGAACTTATATCGCGCACTTCGTATTTTATATACTTCAGTATCTAAAATACGTTAGTGCAGCCGATGAAAGTAAATACCAGACTCAATGTCTGGTATTTTGGTACCTATAGTTTAGTGATTCGTGACAGACGAAGATAAATCTTAAAGTAAAAAGGAACAAAGTTTTGTAAAAAGCTTGGATTTCAATCAAAAAGCACGGACTTTTGGTCCGTGCCGTTTTTGTATACTTAAGACCAGCTAGATATTTTATCAAAAATACGATGAAACACGGGCTGGCAACCGTCCAGAGGTGGGGTGGGCTGATTGATGATATAATCGCAATTACTACATATGGCCGTTGATCCGCTTTCTATTTTGTTTGGCAGTCCAGCACGGGTGAAACTCCTTCGCTTTTTTCTGTTTAATCCATCACGAGAGTTTTCTTTTGATGATATTAGTCGTCGCGCTAAACTAGTTCGTCGGACAGCACGCACTGAGATATCTGCTCTTGAAAAAGCTGGAGTGATTAAGCAGAAATCAATCTACATAGATATACCAGAAAAGAAAAAAAAGATGAAAGCAATTGGGTACATTCTCAATAAGGATTTTCCTGAACTTCAGGCTCTTCAAACTTTCCTCTTTGAAACTGCACCCATCGACGGGAAAAATCTTCTTAAACATTTACGCCAAGCTGGCAGTTTAGATTTTGTTGGTATTGCTGGAGTGTTCGTACGAGACTTCGAGCAGACGCTAGATGTACTTTTGGCGATGAAGAATTTTTCACAACCCAAAGTTGAAAAAGCAATCCGCTCACTAGAAGCCGAAATTGGAATGGAGATTCGTTTTGCCGCAATGTCTTCTGAAGACCTCATGTACAGAGTAGGGATGTACGACAAACTCACTCGTGATTTCTTTGACTATTCTCACCAGGTACTAGTTGATAAAATCGGAGTAAAGGACGAAGTCACTTCAAATTCCTATAGAATGTAGCGTGAACGTGCAATACGCGTGGAAGCTCACTCAGATTTCTTTTTAGGGATTGGTCTAACAACCCTCCACTATTAAGCCGTAACATGCATGTAGGAGTAATTTTTTGGTCGGGAGTAGTTTGAATGAAGGGTTAAGTCATGTCAAAGCCATCTTAGAATCTGTCTCCAAATCTTGCCACCGATTACACTTTCATTACGGATTCCGAAAACATCCTGGACCGAAATGGCTACCACCACCGGGGTTTGTTACCCCCACATATCTTCCTCCACTACTCCCTACACAAGCTATGTTCGTACCGGCAGCGTTTGTACGTACAGCAATCGAGTAATGATTTATAGCACTTAGAAATCTAATACCGTCCGAGTGGAGAGTACCACTAGAACCAGTACCACGATACCACCTAATCAGCATCATGGAAGGACCCCGATAGGGGGTCTGTTTTGCAATAGATTCACAGATTTCTCTAAACCTATCTATATTTTTCGTTGCGATGCCGTTTAGACTAATTAAATCACACTCATCGTTTGCAAGAACACCATCGTTACTTATCCAGTCTGATCTGTTACCTGTGGTGTAATACGGACCGGGGACTGCGAGATTATTCAGTTCCATCAAAAGGCCCAAGGAGTGCAATTGTTGAATAACAGCAGCTTCTCTTGCAGATGTGCGGGAATCGTCTAGGGCGGCTAAAACTACCGAGGCTAAGATTCCAATGATTGCAATCACAACTAGGAGTTCTATTAAAGTAAAGCCTCCTTGGGTTGGTTTATGATGAGGGATTTGCATAGATCGAGTTTAGAATTCTATTCTAGAATAATTGCTGCAGCTTCAGCTTCAGCAGCAGGGTCTGGTTTCGTTTCAGTTCCTGTATTCATAATCACGATAATGACAAACAGAATAAGTACAACAATAAATGTGTATGCGCTAGCGGTTTTCCTCGATTGCAAGCCAGCCTTCTTTTGCCAAAGCTTGATGAACCAAGGGTCATCGTCTGTAATGCGGTCTTGAATTGGGGGCATAATATAAACTTTAGTCAACTTAAACTAAGATATCTTAATTCTAACACGATCATAAATAGCTGGGTTATCTGAGGCTAGAGATTGTGGAAAACCAGGAGGTGTATAGAGTAGGGGAGAAATACTTAAATTGGGTATATTTCACTATAGCTAGTCGTTTATAACTTATGTGGAAAAGATGTTGATAAGTCTTAGTTTAAATCTCGAAATAGGTCGCTTGACTTTTGTTTCAAATTCTATAGAATGGCCGGTACGTATTTATGAGTTTTGGAAAAAGAACACCTTCGTAGCAATAACTTCGCACAATGCGTTTTTACTTGCCGCGAGACTGCGGTTTTTTCTTTCAAAAATTCAAGGGGGTACGCGATTTTTGACAAACATCATGAACGAGAGTCGTGAGAGAATTTTCTTTCAAGTGAGCGAATGAAATAAAAGTTTACTTTTATTTCTGAGTAAACGAAGAAAGTAAGATTCTCACATGACCGAGTGAGTGATGGTTGTATGCTTGTCATACAATTGCATATTCAGGAGCACGTTTATAAGAGCGTGCTCCAAAAAATCCTATCGGGAATCGACGCCCGGTAGGTAATTTCCAAGTGTCAGTCACTAGCAAGCGGCTGGTGCTTGGAAGTAGGTAGTGTGTCGGGAAATTAGTTTCTCATTTGAGAGGTCTTTTCGTCCCCGACACACTTAAACACACGTACTTCACCAGATACTCAAAAGCGTTTGGTGAAGTACAAAAGTATTATGAACCTTTGTAGGGCTTCATAATACTAGCCCGCAGTATGTATCTGCGGGCGACACTCAACGTCGTGAACTTCGTAGAGGATTTTATTCCTCGCAAGTTTGCTCTGACAACTCCGAATCAGGACGACTTTTTCCATTTTGGGGGCCTCATAAATTTACGGAAAGAAATTTACCAATCAGGTAAATCACCTCTAAGTAATTTATAAGCGGCCGGCCACTTATTTGAGAAATCGCCTTAAAGGTGTTGTCAGAGCAGCCAATCAATACGATTGGCTTCTCTACGAAGTTCACGACAAAAAATTGTGCAGCGGTGCACAGCGTTCTTGTAAGAAACAAAGTTGCCATTTATGGTGTACAGCGTTCCTTACAGGAGCAAAGGGTGTATGGTGGATGCCTTGGCTTCAAGAAGCGATGAAGGACGTGATATGGCTGCGATAAGTTTCGGTGAGGTGCCAAATAACCTTTGACCCGGAAATGTCCGAATGGGGAAACCCTCCTGTCAACGGCAGGAACTCTTGTATGAGAGTGCGTACCTAGGGAAGTGAAACATCTCAGTACCTAGAGGAATAGAAAGCAATATACGGAACTTCCTTTCTGATTAGATTCAGTCAAGTTTACTTGATTGAGCCATTATAATCAGGAAGGAGGTTCTAGCGATCCCCTTAGTAGCGGCGAGCGAAACGGGGACAGCCCAAACCGAACATATTTATATGTTCGGGGTTGTAGGGCGGAATCTGCATTTAGTTGCGGAGAGTTACAAAATAGATATATAAGAAAACACGTTGGGAAGCGTGACCCCAGTAGGTAATAGTCCTGTATCTGAAATGTATCTAACTCTTTTGGTTCCGTTCCTGAGTAGCCCGAGACATGAATAGCTCGGGTGAATCTGCCAGAACTAACTGGTAAGGCTAAATATTCTTGGAGACCGATAGTGAACAAGTACCGTGAGGGAAAGGTGAAAAGAACCCCGGAGAGGGGAGTGAAATAGATCTGAAACCATACACCTACAAGGAGTCGGAGCCTCAATTTATTGGGGTGACGGCGTGCCTATTGAAGAATGAGCCGGCGAGTGTACCTTTATCCTTTGTCTAAGTGGCAACCCCACGGAGGCGCAGTGAAAGCGAGCGTGAATAGCGCGAATATAGGGTAGGGGTACGACCCGAAGCGGGATGAGCTTGCCATGAGCAGGGTGAAGCGACTGTAAAAGGTCGTGGAGGCCCGAACCGGTTGGCCGTACAAAACCATCGGATGACTTGTGGTAAGGAGTGAAAAGCTTATCGAATTCCGTAATAGCTGGTTCTCTCCGAAACAGCTTTTGGGTTGGCGTCGCGTGGTCCCTCTGGGGGTAGAGCACTGGAAAGAAAGAACAGGGAGAAATCTCGTCTTTCTTATCAAACTCCGAATACCAGCAGGTTATAGCGCGGCAGTTAGACTATGGGGGCGAAGCTCCATTGGTCGAAAGGGAAACAGCCCAGATCGCCAGTTAAGGTCCCTAAATATATACTCAGTGCAACTTGAGG
>JBLIOC010000024.1:0-12800 GCA_047639355.1 Minisyncoccia bacterium
TTTTCAGGTCACTTCCTGTCAGGGTACATCCTGGTACTGATGAAGGTTGTGTAAATGTAACCTTCACAGTTGTAGCGTCCGTCTGCTGGGCAGACAAATCCGTAACCCGCCCTGCTACTGCATTCGTCAGAACAACAACCGCTGTATTGCTCATTCTCAACATAAGACAGTTACCAGTTCCTGTACCTTTATGCGCAAAGTAGTAACTATTTCCTGGAGTCAGTCCAGAAACCACCACTGTTACTAAAGAACCTTCGCTCTCAAAGCTTGGTCCAGGGGTCACCGTTGTAGCCCTTCTAAATTGTCTAGAACTGATTGGTCGTTCTAAATTCATTTTCAGGTCACTTCCTGTCAGGGTACATCCTGGTACTGATGAAGGTTGTGTAAATGTAACCTTCACAGTTGTAGCGTCCGTCTGCTGGGCAGACAAATCCGTAACCCGCCCTGCTACTGCATTCGTGTCAATACAACCTTCAGAACTTAAAAAGAACAAAAAAATAACTGCTGATTTGATTTTCATCACTCACTCCGTATAGGTTTTCTAAAAAAGTTTACTTCCAATGGTGGAATAATTATATTATTCTACTCATACTCATGATATCTCTCAAAAAAGTAACACCTTTATAGGAAGAAGTCAATATCTAACCCTAGAATAGGCTTTAATATAAGCATCATTATAGTAAAACTAGCTTAGGTTTTTATCAAATTTATCTACTCCAGAATAAGACTGTATAAATCTTCCGCATTCTTCAGCAACTGTTCCCTAACAACCTCTTCGTCTATAGCTTTTATTTTAGCGATGGTTTTATACACCTCCTGCACCATCCAAGGTTCACAGCGTTGTCCTCGATAAGGTATAGGCGCCACGTAAGGACAATCAGTTTCACCGTGAATCATATCGAGTGGTGCTAATCTAACCAGCTCCTCATACGACTTGGCAAAAGTTATTACCCCAGTGAAGGAAATTGTGTAACCAATATCAAAAAATGCTTTAGCCTGCGCGGCGGTTCCGGCATAAAAATGCGCGTTACCAAGAACTTTGGCTTCGCTCTTCAGAATCTCAAGCGCATCGTCATAAGCATCCCTACCCTGTCCGTCTTTACTATTCCGTAAGTGCAGCATAAGCGGCTTATCAACTTCATTTGCCAGCGCTACCTGGGCCACAAATACTTCCCTTTGCTGCTCGTAGGTGTCGTCACTATTGTGACAATAATCAAAACCACATTCACCAATCCCAATTGTTCGATTATTTTCCGCTAACTTTTTATAAAAATCGTAGTCAAACTCAATTTCATAACCCTTCTCTTCATCGTCAACACCACCCATTGCTACGTAAATAGGATGTAGACCAACAGTTGCCCAGACGTGCTCATACTGACTAGACAGTTCCACCGCCAATTTACTAGTCGCTTTGTTGGTACCAACATTATTCATTCCCACCCCTTCCTCGGCACACTTCGCAAAAACCGCCTCACGGTCTTCACCAAACTGCTCAAGGTTAAGGTGAGAGTGGGTATCAAGGTATTTCAATTTCATATTAGCTTTCCAATCTAGCAAATAAGTTCTCGGGTTTTTTGTTGGTCCTGATAGCCTGAATGATTATTTCTGCGGTGTCTGGCATGAAGGCTATTAGCGATTCCCCGACTTCATGTAAATCTTTAACCAATTTCCTAATCATTTCTTTAGCCTGTTCAGGATCAGTCTTCACCACTTTAAACGGTTCGTTTTCAGTAATGTATTCATCCATTGCTCCAATACCAGCCCAAATTCCATCGAGCGCAGTTTGAAATTGGTAATTGTTTATAGCATCAGTATCAATAGATGTAACACTTTCTGTGTCTACAGGTTCCTCCAAGTGTGTCTCGGCCATCTTCATGATACGTGCTGTGAGATTTCCAAGACCGTTTACCAAGTTGGCTGTATACCACTCATCGAGACGTTCCCAGGTTATGTCAGTGTCTTCAAATGGATGCACGTGGCGAAGTAGTAGGTATCGAGTGGCCTCCTTTCCGTATCGTTCGGTTAAATCATAAGGACTGATAACATTTCCAAGTGATTTACTCATCTTCTGTCCCCCGCTGTTGATAAAGCCACCAATAAAAACCTGCTTCGAGTTCGGTAGTTCAGCTGAAAGAAGCATCGCTTGCCAAATCGCGCTTTGCTGACGCAGATTATCTTTTCCAGCAAATTGGATACCAGGCCACCAGCCATCAAAGTCTGTTTTTTCTGGCCAACCTGTTGTTGATATGTAATTTGTAAGAGCGTCAAACCAGACATACATAACATGCTCATCGTCATCTGGCACAGGTACTCCCCAGGACATCTTAGACTTGAGACGAGAAACACTGAAATCCTGCAACCCTCCAGCAACGAACTTTTTAATCTCGTTCATTCGAAAAGCTGGCACAACGAACTGAGGATTTTCCGCGTATAATTTCAGCAATGGCTCTTGATACTTTGAGAAACGAAAAAAATAATTTTCCTCCTCACGGATTTCTATATCATAAGTAGGGTGTAATGGGCACTTTTCCCCATCAAGTTCAGATTCAGTCTTTTCAAGCTCACAGCCCTTACAATACTTTACCTGGTGTTCAGCTTTGTATATATCACCGTTAGCCTGACAGCGGCGCCACATCTCTTCGGCGGCTCTTTTATGATGTTCATCTGTCGTTCTGATGAAGCGGGTCTCAGTGAGCACACCAAGCTCAGGTAGGAGTTTTTTGAATTCCTCTGCTAGACCGTCTACAAACACCTGTACATCCACCCCTTCTTCAGCAGCTTTATCATAAATCTTCTGCCCGTGTTCATCGGTACCAGTATTTAGAAAAACTTCTTTACCAAGTAATTTCTGGTACCGGGCAAAAGAATCAGCCCTCACCAACTCAGTCGCAAAACCAATGTGCGGTTTAGAGTTCACATATGGAAGAGTCGTTGTAATGTAAAATTTTTCTTTTTCCATTTTATGAGGTTAGTTTTTCAGATAATCTACTAGTTCAGAAATCGATACTCTTTCCTGCTCGCCCGTATCACGATTACGAACAGTGACAGTATCTTTCAAACTAGCATCTTCTTCGCCCAGCGTTTCAAAGTCGATAGTGACGCAGTTAGGGGTTCCTATTTCGTCTTGGCGACGATAACGTTTGCCAACATTTCCGTTATCGTCAAACTCGGTGCGCATTTGCTTGGAAAGAATTGAGAAGACTTCCTTAGCTTTCATAACCAACTGCGGCTTATTTTTTAGCAGAGGAAAGACAGCAACCTTGATTGGAGCTAGTTTCTTTGGGAATCGCATTACCACTCGTGTCTCTCCACCCATTTCGTCTTCATCATAAAACTCTGTCATGGCGGCTAAGAAAGTTCGATCTAACCCAACCGAGGTTTCAACTACATGTGGAATATACTTTTCGTTTTTTACTTGGTCCAAATACTCCATACTCTTCCCAGAAAACTCTTGATGTTGAGAAAGGTCGTAGTTGCCACGAGCATGAACCCCTTCGAGTTCCTTAAAACCGAATGGAAAGTTGTACTCAATGTCAAAAGCAGCCTTTGCGTAGAACACTAAATTTTCATGCTCGTGCCATCTCAGATTTTCGGCTTTAAAACCTAAATCTAGATAGTACTGCATACGTTTTTCTTTCCAATCTTCATAAACCTCCATATCGTTATCAGGAGCAACAAACATCTGCATTTCCATTTGTTCAAATTCTCGCTTGCGGAAGATGTATTGTCGTGGGGCGATTTCATTACGGAAAGCTTTACCAATTTGTGCTATTCCAAAAGGTACTTTCACCCTAGCGGTATCGAGCACGTTTTTATAGTTGATATAAATTCCCTGACACGTTTCACCGCGCAAGTAAGCAGGGTCCCTGGTCCAGTCTTCTGAAAAATTGCCCAGGTTTGTTTGTACTAACAAATTAAATTGACTCACAGGACCAAAGTTTTTTTGACCACACTTTGGACAAACTAGCTTATCTCTATTCCCATCAAAGATGGTGTTGATTTCTTCAACAGTCATTTTCTCATCAGCAAAAACATTGATTTCTTCAAGAAGATGGTCGGCCCGAGAACGAGTATTACACTCTTTACACTCAACTAACGGGTCAGAGAAACCACCAATGTGGCCTGAGGCCTCCCAAACTCGCGGATGTGTCACAATCGAAGAATCTAAACCAACAATATTTACTTCTTCATTTACCATCACTTGCCACCAGGCAGTCTTGAGATTATTCGCCAACTCAATACCATACGGCCCATAATCATAAGAACCAACAAATCCTCCATATATCTCACTACCCTGAAACACAAAACCGCGTCGTTTGCACAACGAAACTACCTTTTCCATCATGTCTGTATTTTTTTTCATATCTATATATTATCGTTGAACATTGCCATTGTCTTCGGGGAACCCCATTTCGGTCGATAGTTCTGTTGTAACAGCTTCTGCACTATCTTGCAAGAGAGCACTAGTAAACTTATCGTTGGCACGTATATTCTGGGTATTGAGAAGCACCATAGGTCTATTTAGTTGAGAAACACTTGGCTTAATACCAACCTGGAAAGTGAAATCCTTACGCTGACCGGACGAGATGGCCCCAATATCCCACTTTAATGTTTTTGATACCGAATTATAAGTGACTACTCCATCCGTATCATAATCATCAAGCCAATCTACATACAAGGGCAGACTTGTTTCAACAATAGTATTGGCCATGTCGTTTGCTCCGGCTGCTGCCACAAGAGTTAATGAGTAAGTGGTTACTTCTCCAACCTTAGGTGGAATTGGTCCAATATCGACAAATCTTCCTACATTCCGACCGACCTGACTATCAACTTCGACATTTGATGAGTATTTGACCTTGGACTGCACCGAACCAACCAGTGTCTCTTGTGCACTACTCTCATCAACACGACGTGCGTACACGTTTACAACCATGTCGAAGGAAGAAGTTGTGAGGTTTGGTCCGGGCACAACCCCAAAAATAAGGGTTCGCGAATCTCCGGGTAAAACTCGATCAAACGAAGCATTATTTGCCACTTCCCATCTTACAGTGCCATCATTTGAATCGTAGAACCCAGACGAGCTATTAATTGAGTTTTCATCTAAAGCATTTCCTTTAGTAACTACTTCAACCGTTAAGTCATACACTGCCACATCTATTGTATTTGTGATCTTAATATTAACCGAGGCCTTATCACCTTCTGTAAGAATCACGTTATCGCCTTCCTCATTATTAATTAAAACCGCAACATCTATAAACGGTCTCTCAATAATGAAGTCAGCCCCAGCTTCTGCGAGAGTTGCTCCCACCAGATATGGATTATTGGGGTTAGAAGGACCTACTTCAAAATTTATCCTAAACGTTTCCTCCATTAGACCAGTAACGATTCCTTTCAATTTTATACTAGTCGAGCCTTCTGGCAAAAGTTCATCAATCCGCCACACGTTCTGACCATACGCCGGGTTGGGACTAGAAGATTCAAATGAAAACCCGTTCGGATAGGAAGCCGTAACCAAAATATCGCGAAGGGGTACCGAAGCATTCGAAACCGCTGTTAACACAACATCAACCAACTGGCCAGATGACACTTTTTCAAGATTCTCAGCCCGAAGAACAAGTTGTGAAGAACTGATACGAAGACGCAGTGGATCTGCCTCTTTATAAAACATGCTATTTGAACCACTAACACGGTACTCAACAGTAGCTTCAATGATTTTTTCAGTGTTTTCTTCACCAAAAAGAGCTACTTGTATAGGTATGTTACGCACTTCTCCAGTGTTGATGTCATCGATTAAAATCCTTTCTTCAAATAAATTACGAGGTGAGTCTTCGACTGATCTCGTTCCTTGAGGATATTTCAGAATCAGAGTGACTGATTCAATTTCGACCGTGTTGTGATTAGATACAGCAACTTGAAACTGGGTCACTTCTCCACCATCTGCGGTAGACGGACCTTGTACAGAAACTTGAATATTATCATTTGAAATTTGGTTTCCTCCTATATATAAAAATAAAGTAGAGATGCCGGCCACAAAAATGAAAATCAGAAGACTTACAACTATAACAAAGGTTCTATAGGCATGTTTCTTGACAGGAACCTCATCACCATCTATTTCGTCTATATCAGAACTAGAAGACCAATCACCAGAGACTTCAACTGGAGCGTCCGACAATTCGTGTCTAGTGGAGTCATCAACAATTGGACCGCGATCATAAAGTCTTTTACGCATATCTTCAATTTTCTCCTTGGTATGTAACTGCTTCATAATATTAGTATACCACTGGCCTTAGAACCTGTTTAGAATCACAACACAACAATATGGCCTGATATTCTAGTATTTAAATACTAAAAAGATTCTTACAAATGACTAACTGCAACCGCATGGGTATAGAGTTTTCCAATTTGTAGTTCAATATCAGCCGAATATTGTTCTGCGATTTCCTGTGGCGGGAGTATACGCACCGCCTCAGGTACTGTTTTAACATCAACGTAACCAAGCAAAGAAAGCGTTCGTACCTGCACTACCAACAACACAAACGAACGTACCTTCATTTCACCAGTTAATTCAGTGAGGGCTGTTGCGATATAATCAAAAAACTCCGGATCAGCCTCCTCCCCTTTAACGAAACGACGAAGTAGCCGAAACAGACTAACCACACTTATTCGTGCTGATTTATTAACTGCTTCTCGATAGTAGTTTTGACGAGATTCAATACTACCAATCTTCCAACCGCGCTTACCTTTTACCAGCGATACCCGCGCCAATGAAAAATCTTGTAGTGCGTAACGTTGACGCGACCTCTCTTCACGCACACTACGTGCGTCAGCATAAAGCATTCCCGCTTCACGCGTAAACAACAGGTACGAACAGTCAGAAGTATTGCGATTGTACGTACCACAAACCAAAGCTTTAGTTGTGTACGTGGCGTAAGCCATTAAATTTTCTTAATTGTAAAACTAAAGGATAATCTACCAGCAACAACAGGACTGCCTTCAACTTCCCCAAAGTTCAAAGTCATGGCACCAACAGTCTTTGTAACTAGTCCTCGATGCTTTTCAACGGCAACTTGACCAGCCACATCAGTACCAACAGTGAGTTCAATCTCATCCTGTGGCTCCATTTCTTCTGTTTTGCGTTTCCCTTGCACTGCGCGCATCAACTCACGAACAGACCCTTCCTCAAGCAGATCTGGAGTGAGAGTAGTATCAATCGAAACTACTTCAGATTGAGACACTTGATAAGTTTTAGCGTTTAATTCATCGAGTACTACACTGATTAACTCATTAGACAGAAGCGGCCCAGACACACTTGCGATTGGTTGCCGTACTTTAATACTGGCTTTAGTCCGAGCTTCAAGGGCAGAAGTCACCACTTCGCGAACCAACTTCATTTGCTCAAGACTTATCTTATCTACCGGCGACTCTATTGGCCAAGCAGCTAAATGAACACTTTCAGCATCATTCTCATTTCTAACCGCCAACCAAAGATAATCTGCATAGAACGGCATTACTGGAGCCATCACCAATGCCAACTGCTGCAAGACATAACGCAATGTCCCTATGGCCAACTCCTTATCTTCTCCATCATCTCCTTTAACTCGATCGCGACTACGACGCAGATACCAGACAGACAAATCGTCAATGAAGTCGGTAATTGGTCGAGTTGCTTTATCAAGCTCGTAGTTTTTATAGCCATCTGTGGTTTCTCTAATCAATTGATTGAGGCGAGTTACTATCCACCTATCCAATACATTATCTGAATCACTCTTTGACCCAGTGTCACCAGCAAACATTTCATACATCGCTAGCACGTTATGTAGGCGACCGATATTCTTACGTTGTAACTCAAGCGCTTCTTTTTCAGAAAAGTTTAAGTCTTCCCCTTTGATGATGGGTGATGATAATAGATAGAAGCGCATAGCGTCTACCCCTGTACGATTAGCAAGCTCCATTGGATCGGGATAATTCTGCAGAGACTTGCTCATCTTCTTTCCATCTTCTGCCAACACCAGTCCATTAGTTATAACTTGTTTAAACGGTGATTTTCCAAACAAGGCAACACCCAACACCATTAGAGAATAGAACCAGCCACGAGTTTGGTCTACAGACTCGGAAATAAAATTTGCTGGGAAATATTTCTTTTCAAAATCATCCTTATTTTCAAACGGATAATGGTGCTGTCCGTATGGCATAGAACCACTCTCAAACCAACAGTCAAACACATCTGGCACGCGCTCCAACGAAACCCCGCCATCAAACAGCTCAATATCATCAATGTATGGTCGGTGAAAATCGAGTTCATAATAATCATTATGTGGCATTGGAACAAATGGCAACGAACGCAGTTCTGCGTTCAGTAAATCATAGGAATCTTTTTCAATATGTGTGGCAGTAGTCTGCATATCTTCTCCCGTTGCTACAGCCTGTATCATCTGCGAAGTACCATTATGAGATACAAACAAAATCTTCTTCCCAGCATAAGTAGTTTCTAACTCATATAACAAAGTCCCGACTCGTTGCTTTACGTCGGTCCAGTTTTCTCCACCCTCTGGCCGCTTGGTCAGACTACCAATGCCGTCACCAAGAAAAGCATGATATTCGTCGACAGTCTTCCCTTCAAATTCGCCAAAACCCATTTCCAACAGGCGAGAATCTTCGACCAGTACTGTGTCCGGTAAACCAAGCTGCTGCGCGAGTTTTTCTGCTGTTTCTTTAGTTCTCTGGAGTGGTGAATAGTAAATGAAATCAACCTCTACTCCTTTAAGCTCAGCAGCAAGCTTTTCAATCTGAGCTAATCCATTTTCAGTTATTCCGTTTTCCACTGCTACATCAACATTTAAAATATTCTTGGTATTAAGCTCTGATTCAGCATGTCGAGTAATAAAGTACAGGTTCCCACTTTTGGGAACATACTCTTGTAGTTCTGCTAGTGAACCAAGTACTTTATAGTCTTTTGTTTCTGGATTCCGCCAAATTGGCAACGGTGCACCCCAATAGCGTTGCCGTGAGACAGCCCAGTCGCGTGCTCCATCTAGCCATTTACCAAACCGATTAGTCCCGACATGTTCTGGTACCCACTTCACTTTATTATTGGCAGCCACCAACTTGTCTTTGATTTTCGTCACCTCAACAAACCACGAAGTGGTTGCGTAATTTAAAAGTGGTGTATCGCAACGCCAGCAGTGCGGATAACTGTGGGTAATGTTCTCTTTTTTAAGAACCTTACCGCCGGCCTGTAGAGCTTTAAGGATTTCAATATCAGCGTCTTTGTGGTCTACTCCAGCCGCATCGTCATCTTTTGGTTTTACCAACTGCCCCGCGAACGGACCGACAAAACTCATAAAGTGCCCTGTTTCATCAACGTGGTGCTCAATTGGAACGTTGTGGGCTTGTGCCAACTTCATATCATCGTCTCCATAGGCGGGTGCAATATGTACTGCACCAGTTCCATCTTCACCCAATTCGACGTAGTCAGCGTGGTAAATCGTCCAAGCTTTATCTTTTCCTTCGAAATCTTGCCCGGCCAAATATGGGAATGGTGGCTGATACCTTTTACCAATTAATTCTGAACCTTTCATTTCTTTTACTATCAATAAATTGAATCCCCCAAATTCATATATAGTTCCATCCTCGTTTAATTGTTTATAATTTTTCTTTAGAATATCCTTCGCAATAATTACTGATTCACGTACTGGTGCAGAATAGTCTTTTCCTTCCTCTATTGGTTTTTCAATTACAACCTCGCATTTCACATACTCAAATTCCTTGTTTACTGCGGCCGCCAGGTTCCCAGGCAAAGTCCAAGGAGTCGTAGTCCAGACCAAAAGGCTCGTATCAGTCGGTTCCCTTTTCTCATCCAGGAGTGGAAGTTTAACCGTCACTGCTATGTCTTTAATATCTTTATAACCCTGGTTCACTTCAAAGTTCGACAGTGTCGTACCACAACGTGGGCACAGGTGCATACTCTTAAATCCTTCATAAACCAAACCTTTTTCATGCAGCGACTTAAATACCCACCAGACACTTTCGGTGTATGAGCTATCCATAGTTTTGTAGTCATCTTCCATGTCGGCGAACCGACCCATACGAGGGATGATTCGCTTCCAGTCATCTGCGTACTCCATCACTACGTCACGTGCTTGTTCATTAAAATTCTTGATACCGTACTCCTCAATATCACGCTTAGTGGCGAGGCCGAGCTTCTTTTCAATAAGGTTCTCTAACGGTAAGCCATGACAATCCCAACCCCACTTGCGCCGAACACGGTAACCGTTCATCGTCCAAAAACGAGGAATAGCATCTTTGATTGTACCAGGCAAAATATGACCGTAATGCGGCAGACCAGTCGCAAACGGTGGCCCGTCATAGAATACAAAATCTCCTTTCGACTCACCGCCAGCTGGTGAAATCAAACTTTTATTAAAAATATCATGCTCTTCCCAAAATGTCTGAATGGCTTCTTCACGCAAAGCTACTTCAGACTTTGTAACAGCATCTACTACTTCGACAGTATCATTTTCTCTTCCTTGTTGTTTCGACATAAAATTGTGTATGTATATCAGACATAATAATGAGTTCGCAACGTATCAGGCTGCTTAGGAATGGTAGCACAGACGCCATAAATGAACAGGTGGCCGGAACGCAAAGCGTCCTGGCCACCTGTTACCACTTGTTTGCTCAAACTATCTACACTGCTTTGTCGGGTTTATTCATCCTTTCAAAATCTGGAATATTGTCCCAAGGACCCTTTTTGGGTTCTGGCTCTCCAGCGAGATCTGTTGCCTGATCAAATCTTGCTACTTTACCATGTTCCTCAGCATATTTTTCTGAATGCTCTTTCATTTCCTTTAGTGTTTTTCGAACTACCTCCGGATTTACCGGTACTTCAAGCTTATTTTTTCCAAATAATGAATCGAGCATATTTCATATTATTCTTTTGCACATCTTTGTTTTACCAAACAAAGTAAACAAAAGATGTACTAATTATTTTTATTGCTTTTCACCAAAATCTACAACGCCAGTTTCTCCTTTTTCTTTTTGGTACTCCAACATTTGCTCCGGTGTTTTTGAAAGACCTTCTGTTTTAACCTCGGTACTAGGGATGAGATTCATTTCCCATCCACCCTGGTCGGCGTCAACCTTAAATTCTGCAGGCTTATTCAGTTCGTTTAGCGCCCCTTCAGCTACCTCCGGATTTACCGGTACTTCAGCCTTATTTTTTCCATGAAATGATTCGAACATATTTTTATATTATTTTACCTATCAACTATTTACACCTCTAGTTTACCAAAAAAAACAAGCTGATGAAAGCTAAAGTGCATAATTTACTCAATCCGGACCACGATATTTTGTGGTTGACCGCCAACTTCAATATATACAATCTCTCGCCCCAGCACCTGTCCCCGTTCAGTTTCAACTGTACACCGCCAGGCACCAGTAGAAAAATTCTGTATTTGTGTATACCCGCGGTATCCTCCTACATTAGCGCCTGATATATCATACCCAAGACGAAAATGCTCCTGCCAGTCTCCGTTCACATCTTTGTATTCCCACCGATGAAATATCTCAGTCGAAAGACGTGCTGGTGCGTACACCCGCGCAAAACAAGCAATCGAATTACCGGTGGGGTGAAGTACTGGATGCACCAGAGGTATGTGTCTATACCAAGGTTGCAATTCAGTCTCCAACCGATAGTTTCCATCCGACATCTTACTAACTGACTGCACCACCTCTAACTCAGTTAACGAAAGTGGAATCGGGGGAATAAGACTAGTAAAATATAAGGCATTGAAACCAATGTAAACTCCACCAATAGTCATAATGATTCTCCCCGTATTCGCCGTCATGAAGTTTGGAATAATGCGATACAAGACCTGCACTACAAACGTCACCAACATAAGCGCAATCAGACCACTTAAGATAAATATCCCATCCCCCATCTTCCCTAGCAGTACTGGCACCGTTAAAACTACATATGAAAAAAGCCCAATGAAATAAAGAGCGATATGATAGACAAGACGATTAGAGCGCTTACTAACAAACTCATTACCAAAAATTACTACTAGAATTAGTAGTAAAAAAGGCGCACTTGAGAGCCAGTCTCCACTCCTACCGTAGAAAATGAGCATACCAGAAAGAAGTCCGCCAAATGCATACTGCATAAGAACTGGTGTGTACTTCCTTAGTAAACGTGACATGAATCTCGGACCAAGTTCGGCCACCCCAACATACAAAAGCAACAACGTGGCCGTGGACAACACAGCGTAAAAGAGCAATATCAAGCTGTCGACCATATCGTCTATACGGTTCAGTAGAATGTAGTCGGTGACAAAACCAAGTACAAAGGCCACGGACAACCAATGCCGATACATTTGACTTACCACACTTCTAATACTCAACGTCATGCCAACATCATACCAAAGAAAGCACCTCCTTCAAGGAGGTGCTTTCTATTAAGTATCTGTATACTAAGAACTATTCAAACAGCCTAGAATACAAAGGACCCCTTAGGAAAAAGTATCAGGCACCGGGAAAGTTTCGCACAAATGGCGCACTTCGGCTTTGATGACCACTTTTTCAGAAGAATCATCTTTGGCTTTCATAGCTCGAATCATAAGCTCCGCCAATTTTATAGCCTCATTTTCTTTCATACCGCGAGTTGTCATGGCAGGTGTACCAAAACGAATCCCCGATGGGTCCATCGCTGTCCGCTTCTCATCAGCAATCATATTTTTATTCAGAGTAATGCCAACCTCATCCAAAACTCGCTCAGCTTCTTGTCCAGTAATTCCAAGAGATGT
>JBLIOC010000025.1:0-12055 GCA_047639355.1 Minisyncoccia bacterium
TCCATCCGGGTAAGTTCCTATGATGTTTTACATCGCATTATAATTCTACACCTTGTCCACAGAGTTATTCACTTAAAAGCCAGAGTTGTCCACAAGCAAGGTTATTTTAACGAGACGGGAGGTATAACATTGGGTCAATATAAGCATCGGTAGCCGCAACTGGTGTGGTGGCAGGGCCACAGCTAGTTACTGTTTTGATTTCATTAAATTTTCTCACTGTGACGCCGGCTTTAGCGTAAACTGTAAAGTGCAAATGTGGACCAGTTGAATAGCCTGTATTTCCAGAATAGCCGATAATATCACCAGTATTAACTTTTTGTCCTGGTGATACTGAAATAAGGTCTTGATGGGCATACAGAGTCGCTAGGCCATTGGAATGGTCAATAAGTGTCCATTTTCCCCATGAAAAACATCCGGGTACAGCATCAGTGTTACCGGTCGCCCTAACGGTACCGGTTAGTGGTGCATTAATCGGTGTTCCTCTTGCTGTCCCAAAGTCTACACCGGGATGATATGCCCTACCTCCATACACTGAAGCATTTCTTGCCGCAAACTCAGTACCGCCAAAGTATTGCGTAATAATGACATTGTTAAGTGGCCATGAAAATACAGGTGTGCCTGCCTTTGGAATGGTATTAGGATCCAGTATAAATTGTAGTTTTGATTCAAAATCTCTAAGTTCTTTGAGAATTTGTTCTTGGGCAACTTTACGATTAGCTAATAGCTGTTGGTAGTTTTTCTCCTCACTTTTGGTTACTTCAAGTAATTCAGCCTGTTCCTGTCTGTTATTTACTAATACTACATTTTGGTCAGTGTATTGGCTTTTAAGTGAGCTTAAGCGACTTCTTTTATATTCACTTTCTGTCCTTCTTTCTTCTAGTAAGTTTTGGAATGAGTTTAGATCAGATACTTTAGCGGCAAGAGTGTTTCGCACATTCTCATAGGTTTCAAAAGTATTCCAAAACTCAGATAGCCTGTTGTGTTGGAGAAGTAATTCAATCAGAGTATCGTCGCTAGCTTTATACTCACTTCTAATTATTGAACCAATTCCTGCTTCAATAGAGTCAACATCACGTTCCGTGCCGCTAATCTCTAAAATTAATTTGTTAATTTCCAAATCTGTAGAAGTAATAAGATTCTCTGTTTTAGAAATATCCGCATTTACTTTTTTTCTTTCCAGTTCAAGTTGAGTGATTGCAGATTGCAGAGTTTGCTTTTCAGATCCAACACTTTTCAAGTCTGACTCAAATTCTGCAATTTCAGCTTCAATTTCAGCTAGACGGCCATTCCTGTTTTCGATTTGAGTTTTTAAACGGTCAATTTCAGATTCCGCAAATACCTGTTCTGCAGATACAAACAAGAGCTGAAGAATGATAATCCCCATGAAGAAGGTCGCGAATAGACGTAAGTACATTACCCTTTTATTTTATCACAAGCAGATTTAATACGAGATAGAGTCTCCTCTTTTCCGATTATGTAAGCGATTACGAAAGGGTCTGGTGAGCGTTCACTGCCCGAGAGTGCGGTTCTCAGTGGCCATAGCACCTCACCTCTTCCTGTGCTGTCTGCATAATCCCAAACTGCTTTCTTCACGTTCTCTGATGATGCGAAATCAGTAGCGCTCAATAGTCCTTCAACTTTTTTAAGTCGCCCGAGAGAACTCTTAACATTGTCATCATTTTTCCACTTTAAAAGTTCTACATTATACTCCGGAACAGTAAATGCCCAGTCGTACTCACCTGCCTCAGCCGCTTCTTTAATCTCAGCCTTGTTATGGACCCGCTCAAAAACAACGGGTACAATTTTTTCAACTTTATCTTCTGAAAATTGCGGAAGTGTTTTGAAACTTTCTTGCAAAGACTCCATTAGATATTCTTTTTTAAATTCAGAAGTTTGCTTTCCGAGATACTGCTTGTTCATCCACCGAAGCTTTTCTTCGTTAAAGGCGCCGCCCGAGCGTTGGATTTTTTCTATAGAAAAAGAGTTAGCTAATTCTTTTTCGGGAAATAGTTCTTGTTCCCCACCTGGATTCCAACCTATAAGCGCTAAAAAGTTACGCATTGCATCAGCTAAATATCCATCAGCCCGGTATTCCAAAAGATCTTTTGATCCATCGCGTTTACTAAGTTTCTTTTTACCATCAGGTCCCATGATTGGTGGTAAAGTAACGAAAATTGGGTATGGAATCTCAAGTGCGTCGTAAATACTGAGAAACTTTGGGGTGCTAGAAATAAACTCTTCACCACGCATTACGTGAGTCACTCCCATTTCTAGATCATCAATAATGTGCGCAAAGTTATAAGTTGGGTAGCCGTCAGCTTTAATTATGATGATATCGTCTAGCATCTCTTCGCCAGCGGTTAGTTTTCCTCGCACAGCATCGTTCCACTCGTAGCGTTTAACCACGGGCACTTTAAAGCGTAATGGTTGAGTACCGTCCCACTTAACTATATTCGTCGGTCGATGGGTCCTAAATAAAAAAGGACGTTTCTCAGCAGTAGCTTCAGCTCTAAACCCATCCAGCTCTTCACTAGTGTAGGGGTCTGGGTAAGCTAAACCTTTTGCTACTAATTTTTCTGCGTATTTCTTATAGATATCAAGACGTTCAGACTGAAGACAAGGGCCGAAGGAGCCTGGCTTATCTGGGCCGAAATCCCAATCAATACCAAGCCATTTTAGAGAATCTTGAATATGTTTAATCGAACCTTCGACTTCTCGACTTTTGTCCGTATCTTCAATACGTAGAATAAAAGTACCATTGTTTTTGCGAGCAAAGAGAAAAGCAAATAACGCTGTACGGACATTACCGATATGCATGAAACCAGTTGGCGATGGTGCAAATCTGGTAACAACTTTATGATTAGGGTTTTGGTTCATGTTCCATTGCTATAGAAATAAGAAGTCTAGAAATTTTTTGTGCAGATCCATCAATGAACATATTTTTTGCGGCTTCTGACATTTTGGCGTAGCGGTCTGGATCGTTCATAATAGAGTTAATTTCTTGTGTAAGCAAGTTTTGGGTTAAATTGTCTTCTTCTATAACTGATGCAGCACCACCTCTAGCGTAGGCGTAGGCGTTACTGTGTTGGTCACGACTGGTATCTTCAGGTATAGGAATAATTATTGCTGGTTTCCCATGATAGGCGATTTCAAACAGTGTTGTGCTCCCGGCTCGTGTGATTATCAACGAAGCTGCTTTTAAAAGCGCTGAGACGGTTTTAGCTGAAATTTTCCCCTCTAGATAATAGCTGTCTTGGAGTGGTGAATCCTTTAAAAAAGTTTGCGCCGTAAGTCTCAAATTATCAATGTTGGCCGGCCCTGTTTGGTGAAAAATTCGATAGTCAGGTAGAAGTCTTATCAGTGAAGCAATGGTTAGGTCGTTAATGCGGTCTGCCCCAGTTGAACCTCCTGTAATATAAATTAATGGTTTATCGTTTGGAATACCGAGTACATCAAGTGGATTTTGTATTACTTCTTTGATTTCGGGGCGAATCGGAATACCTATAAGGGCTGTTTTTTCTACCGGGAAATATTTTGCAGCATCATCATACGAAATGCCAATG
The DNA here is from genome assembly GCA_047639355.1 of Minisyncoccia bacterium. Classification (GTDB taxonomy): domain Bacteria; phylum Patescibacteriota; class Minisyncoccia; order Phycocordibacterales; family UBA918; genus OLB19. Next base: position 3,564 of record JBLIOC010000025.1, read on the forward strand.
TACCTAGCGGCATTTTGCGCTAGACTGTTTGCCCGTCCAGGTTTTGCATCTGATTCATGAATAACGATAGGAATCCTTAGAAAACGGGCCGCTAGTAGGATTGGTACACTTGTGTATCCTCCCTTGCTAAATATTATATCAGGATAAATAATATAAAGTTTCCACACTGCAACAAATACACCAAAAAAATTCCGAAATATATCGATAAAGTTTTGAATTGAAAAATACATTCGAAACTTTCCAGCTGGACACGATATGTAAGTAATATTGAGTTTCCGCAACTCCTCTCCATCATACGGAGAAGGGCCAAAGTAATAAAGTTCCGGTTTTGAGGAACTCGCATTCAATTCGTGAGCAACGGCTATAAGAGGGTAAAAATGCCCGCCCGTTCCACCCCCTACTAATCCAATTTTCATCTTCATAATAAATAGTGTATCACGAGGTTCTTCTTAAAGTACGGTATTTAGACACGTTCAGAATTATCCCCAGTGAAGCAAGTGTAGCCATAAGCGCTGTGCCTCCATGACTAATAAAAGGTAGCGGCAGTCCAGACAGAGGTACTAACCCAACCATAGCCGCAATATTTAAAAAGGCTTGAGCTATGATGATAGTCATGAACCCAACAACTAAAAGGGTGCCAAAAATGTCACTCGCCTCTGTTGCAATCTTGTACCCCCTCAAGGTTAAGATCACAAAAGCAATGATCAGTAATGTTGTACCAATAAAACCGAACTCCTCTGCGTATACTGCAAAAATTGAGTCTCCAATTGGTTCAGGTAAGTATTCAAATTTTTGTATACTTTGACCGAAGCCGCGGCCAGCTATACCTCCAGAACCAACAGCTATAAGTGATTGCTGAATTTGGTATCCGCTTCCAAGTGGGTCTGCTCCAGGGTCAAGAAAGGTTGTAAACCTATCCATTATGTACGGTCTTCCCATTGCTACAACAGCTAGTACTAAAATACCACCTAACATTATTATCCCAATATCTCGCCAACGAGCTCCTGAAGAAAGAAACATCGCCATGCCAGAAAATGCCATTATAAGAAAGGTGTCTGTGTCAGGCTGAAGTAACATGACGATGCCAACTACTCCAACTATTCCAATAAAAGGAAACAGTCCGTATTTCCAATTATCTACTTTATTGTGTACTCCAGATAGCCAAGTTGCTAAGTAAATAACAAAACCAAGTTTAAGGAATTCAGATGGTTGAACTGTGGTAAATCCCAAATCAAGCCACCTTGTTGCGCCTGCATGAGTCATTCCTAGTCCTGGAATGAATACTGCTAATGTAACTAGTAGTGACAAGAGAAAAATATAAAAAGCATATTTTCTAAAATGTCTATAATGAATATTGCTTGCCAAAAATAGGGCTATAGCTCCACCGATTACACCAAACATAAACTGACTAGATGCAACTGAACTAAAGTTTGCTCCTCCACGCGCCATTAGTCCAAGTGATGCGGATGAAAAAATTAAGAATCCTCCGGCGACCAAAAGAGTAATTATGGTGAGTAGTAGAGTGTCAACGGACTTTGGTTTTTTTGCTCTCATGCAATTGTGGCAATAATAACCCCGATCACTGCACAAATGATGCTTATAATCCAGTATCTCATTGTAACCTTGTGTGATGGCCAACCAATGGCTTCAAAATGGTGATGTAAAGGGGCAATCCGAAATAGTTTTTCGCCCGTAAATTTTCTATATAAAACCTGAACAACATTAGAAACTACAGTAGCTATTAAGGGTAGGCCTACAATTGGTAGTAGTGCAATGCCGTTTCCTTCACCGAGTGAATCGGTCATAAAAACCACTGTGGCTAACGAAAGAGTGAGAGCCATCGAGCCAGTTTCAGTCATCCAGAATCGAGCAGGAGGTATGTTGAACCATAAAAAAGCAAGAACTCCTCCTACTACTGTTGCGCAGAATACTGCTAAATCAAATTGTGATTGAACTAAGGCGATTCCTGTATAGGCTGTAAAAATTGAAGCAAAGACACCGCCAGAAAGACCGTCAATACCGTCTATTACACCACTGGCGTACAGAGTTAGAGTTAAAAGTATAAAGAATGGAATAATAAGCAAACCGAGTTCAAGACCTTCGTTAAACGGAATGTTTACTTCCGTAACTCCTAACTTGCTATAAAACCACCAACCAAGTAGTCCTGACAAGGCTGTAATAAGAGAAAGTCGAACTGACAGTCTAATACCGGTTCCTTCATGTGACACATCATAAAAATCATTAAAGAACCCTATGAGGGCACCTACTAAAAGTGCCGTTGCTGGAATAAGTGTTTGCGAACGACTAAGGTAATCAAGGTCTGTAAAGAAAGAATCTGGAAATAATACAGAAAGAACAAAAGTGCCAATCAGTGTAATTAGAACACTACCCCAAATTACAATCCCGCCCATACGTGGAGTCTTTGTCTCGGCATTACCTTTGAGACGATTGAACTCAGTTGCTTCCCTGCCTCCAATGGCAACTTTGCCACCCTGTTTTTTCCAGATCTTATACTTGTATAAAAAATGTGTTACTACTGGAGTAATTGCGATGCCAATAGTAAATGACAAAATGGCGGGAATGAGAACAATAAGTAGAGTTGATTCCATATGGTTATTATTGTTTACCGAGTGATTTCTGAACAGCTCCCACTAGAGCTAGGACATCAGTAAAACGGTCATCTTTAGTTGATCCTAAAACAGTAATAATAATTGGTCTATCTAAACCAGCGTCAAAAGCTATCGTTAGATTACCACCAGCTAAATCAGTGTAACCAGTTTTTGAGCCAATTAGGTTTGGTACTTCTAAAACTATTTCATTTGTATTTTCAACTTCATGATATTCACCAGTTGTATTGTACACTCGGGTCTCTGCCTGCTGTGTGGGTGACATAATTTCAGGATATTTTGTAATAATGTATTCGAGTAGGAAAGTGATATCCTTAGCACTACCAACCGCACCTGGAACCGTTAGTGTGAGGTCTAGCCCAGTTGTGTTACGAAATTCCAAAGTATTTAAACCAAGTTCCTTTGCACGAATATTCATGCCGCTAATAAATTGGCTGGCCGGATCATTAGTACCTAGATGCAGTCCTACATTTGCAGCTAGAGCATAGGCAGCGTCATTAGATGATGAAATCAGAGCTAAGGAGGTTAATTCCTCAATTGTCATTTGTTCACCAACCAGAAGACCGCTGCTACCCTCTTGCATAATTGCAGATAGAGAAACGGTTGATGTCTCGTCTTCTGCAATTAGTTCATGAGCTAACAGTGTAGTCATTAACTTTGTGATTGAGGCTAAGGGTAATATTGCGTCAGAATTTTTAGTATAGAGAGCACGTTGGGCTTTTACATCCCAAACATACGCAGCTGTCCCCTGTAGGTATATGTCTTCAATCTTCTCTGGTGCTACAAGATATTGTTTAGTATCTATTGATGGAGCTGGTATAGATATATTTGAAGCAGTTTCACTTTTTGTATTCTGAAACATAAGTGCAGCAAATAAAGCAGTCATAATAAACACTAAAATACCTAACTGTGCCAAAACAGGAAATCTATTTTTCGGTTCTGTTTTATCCAGACTGATGATGTGTGGGTGTTCCTCGTTCATGGTTGGTTTGTATCAAAAGCATCAACAGCATCCATGAACACAGAAAACTCAGGTAGTTCTCGTTTGTTAGTGACTCCTAAATGCTGTAGTAAACTTGGACTAATCTTGAACTGATAGCCGTGACCAGTGACTGACACACGAATGATTAGACCGCGTATAAGTAAATTACGTAGAATGAACGATGAGTTTACTCCGCGAATACGGTCAATTTCTACGCGAGCAATAGGTTCTCTGTATAGGATAATGGCTAAAGTTTCAGCACCAGCTTTTCCGATATCACTAGTAATGTCGTTTTTTTGGAGAGTTTCGATGAAGTTAGATAGTTCAGGTGCGGTCGCTAGCTGAATGTCAGACTCCGTTTCAATTAATCTAGTGGCACCTAACTCCAGTCTTGTTTTCAAAGCGGCAACTGCTCCGGAAAATTCCTCCTCGGGCACGGCAAAAAGTTTGATTAGCTTTTGTTTGCTTTGAGGCGCCGCTTTATAAAAAAGTAGCCCCTCAATGAGGACGTCAAGTGGCATAAGCGTATATTAACACAAACAGCCGATTTTACAGGCTGTGTTTATCCCATCTGTTTAGTAGTACTTTGGGGTGCTGGTTCGTTCCAATTCAAGATGAATGTCCTCAAATCGACCACTTTGCGTGATTATGAGATTCCCTTGTTTAAATAACTCAAGAATGGCCAGAAATCCGATAATTACGTTTCTATGTTCAGTTTCTGTGGTGCGAATTTCCGAGAATTTCGCCTTTGTTTGTTGTTCAATTCTTTTCTGCAGGCTACTCATCATGTCTTCTAGAGATATTGTCGGTCTAATTTTGACAGTCGGTTTGTGTGTAGATTTGGGTAAGTCGGTCAGTACTCGATACATTGCAGCTTGCAGTTCGCTAGGGGTACAATATTTATCTGGCACAAACATTGGTTCACGTGGTGGTGTGTATTCTGGTTGATATAGGTTTTGCGTGCCGAAACGTTCTTGGAGTTTAAGTGATGCGTCACGGTAAAGTTGGTAGCGTTTAAGCCGTTCAGCGAGGTCTTCAATGCTAGATTCTTCTTCTTCTGTGAGATCAAGTATTGGTAGTAGAGATTTTGATTTTATTAGGAGAAGTGTGGCAGCGAGGGAAATAAACTGTGATGTATTGGGTAGTGAAAGTTCCTGCATCGCACTAACTGTTTGCATGTATTCATCAGTGACCGCCGCTAGTGAAATATCGTTAATTAAAAACTTACGTTTCTCAACGAGTTCAATCAGGAGTTCCATAGGACCTTCAAAGGTCTCTGTTTTGATTGCAAAAGCTGTTACGCTCATTGGGTTATGTTATCACGACTTAGTGTAGTAAAAACCTCCTTTTTCATATTGTTCCTCTAGGACTTCTTCATATCTGGCCATGATTGGAAAGGCTTTTGTAAAGTCACCTTTGTAGTTTGCATGTATTTCTCTGGTACTTTTGGCTTTGTGCAAGAACTCTCTCCCCGCCGCGTCATACATATGGAAATTTGGTTCTTGTCTGTCGATAGCTTTTACGAACTTAGCTTCAATCGTTTTTAGTTCTTCGTATTCTTTTAGTAGACTTTCGATTCTACCCAAAAGTCTTTCTGGAAGTTCTTTAATGACTTTTTTACTGCATCATCTTCGTCAATACGATTCTGACTACTTTTTCTAAACCCGATAATATCTCCAGTTAATATTTCTCCTATGTCGTGATATTGAATCATACCCTGTATCTTACTTAAGTCCCATTTACCTTTAAGATCCTCTAAAGGTAAAAAATAATCACACAAAATATGCATGGCATAGACAAGTTCTGCTACTGATTCTGTATGAGCTTCGTTTTACCCTCTTGTGGTCGTAGCGGATTTCTTTCTTTAGTCCATACAAAACTCTAATTTTGTTTACTTCATACATCACAAACTCGTCTGATGTAATTTGTTCTTTGTATTTTGCTAAAGAATCAATATTTTATTGTTAATAACTCTCAACAAACTTAACTAACATCCGGACCGGTTCACCGGTTGCTCCTTTAGCTAGTTTGTCGCTGGGAATACTTTCCATTCTGGGTGCCATGTCTATATGTGCCCAGGGTGTTTTCTTGGGAGCGAAGAAAGAGAGAAACGTTCCTCCTTCAATACAGCCACCGAACCGACTGAAATTAGTAGCAATGTTTGAAATGTCAGCCCTAGAACTTTTCAGTACTGATTTGTATTCATCCCATAGAGGAAGTGGCCACATTAGGTCTCCAGAATCTTCTCCTAGTTCGACTAGTTTTTCCTGAAGAGGTCTATCCTTAGTCATAATTGCAGAAGAGTGTTGGCCTAAGGCTGAAAGAGATGCTCCGGTAAGAGTAGCAACATCTAATATTACTTTTGGTGAGTAGTGTTTTTCTGCATAAGTCATAGCATCAGCTAGTACCATCCTCCCTTCAGCATCAGTGTGAAGAATTTCTACTGTTTGACCAGACATAGAAGTTGCAATGTCCCCTGAGCGCATGCTCTCAGCCGAGACTGAGTTTTCAGCCGCCGGAACCAAAGCTACTACATTTTTCTTAAGTCCCAGTTTTGCAATAGCTTGCATAGTCCCGATCACAGCCGCTCCTCCAGACATGTCCATATGCATTTCGTGCATCGCTCCAGACGGCTTTATGTTTAGCCCCCCACTATCGTAAGTAATTCCCTTTCCGATTAGGGCTATTGGACTTAGCTTGGAATCTACTTTAGAAGAAACTTTTGGTTTTCCTAACCCCCAGTACTCCATCACAATCATGTTTGGGGTATCAGTAGCACCCTTCCCAACAGCGTCTAGAAGGCCCATTTTTAGCTTCTTGATGGTTTTGTGATCTAACACTTTAACAATTACCCCTGTTTCTTTTAGAGCATTTTGAGCCGCTTTGGCCAAAAGACTTGGTGTCATTTCTTCTCCTGTGGTGTTTGCTATATCACGAGTGAAGTTTGCAGATTCCCCTACGGTAAGACCAGCTGAAAAACTCTTCTTGTCTTCAGAATTGCTTACTCCACAAACCAAAATCTCAATCAATTTTTTAACTGTTTTTTGCTTAGTTTTGTATTTCGTAAATTCATACTGAGCAAGTTGAAGATTTTCAGCTATAGTTCTGTAGAACCATTCAGTTCCCTTCTTTTCTAATTTTGGACAACTTTCTAACTCAAGATCAATTGCAATGTTTTCCAATTGGTGGATTTTTGCAGTTTGGACGATGGTTCGAACTAGAGTTCTGAAAGTTCTGACAGTCATGTTCTTTCTTTTCCCAGCTCCTATTCGATATTCTAAATGTCCATCAGTTGTCTCAACCAATCTATGCCAACTTAATTTGTCTTCAGTGATAATAACGCGACAGTATTTCTTCATTGTTTCCTCAAGTGAGTTTTTTGAAAGACTGATTTTAGTCATAATTTTGTAGTTTGGTTTATGTTAAATGCTTTAATGTCCGAGGTCCAGGAATTTGCTCAAGGCAGCACAAATTCAGACCTAAATTCACTGTAAGCTCTATAAGCTTATTGTTTATTTAATTTCAGCAGATTCACTTTGATCTTTTGAAGTAAAAGTATCGATTCTATTTATGTCACGTGGGAACAAAGTTGCCTCCTTTATGTTCGCTACGCCGCAGAACTTAGCAGTAAGTCTTTCTAGGCCCATTCCCCATCCACCATGTGGTGGAATTCCGAACTTGAAGGCTTGAAGATAGTAATCAAACTTTGATAAGTCTAGACCTTTATCAGAGATCTTTTTCTTTAACACATCTAAATCGTGAATGCGTTGTCCTCCAGTCGTAATTTCAACACCTCTGAATAAAAGGTCAAAGCTTTTGGTAAATCCTTTATCTTCATCGTCCTCGTATGTGTAGAATGGTCTCTTGCTTACCGGATAATGGGTAATAAAAATGAAGTCACTTCCAAGCTCCTTTTTGGCGTATTCACACAACCATCGCTCATCTTCAGGCTCAAGGTCCGGTTCATTTGTTTTATCAACTCCAGTTTCTTTCTTAATTAATTCCTGAGCTTCTCGTAGCTTCATGAAAGGCAAAATTTCACCATCAGGAATCTGCGGCAGTTCCATACCGAGGGATTCTATATCATTTTGATTATTTTCAGATAATACTTTTGAAATATACCTCATTAATCCAGTTTCCACTTTCATAATATCAATGTGATCCTTTATGAATCCCATTTCCATATCTAGTGAGGTATATTCACTTAGATGTCTTGATGTAGCGCTTTTTTCAGCTCTAAAGGCTGTTGCAAAGGTAAATACTCGTTCAAAAGCACCTACCATTATTTGTTTGTATACTTGAGGACTGCTAGATAGATATGCTTCAACTTCTTTAAAGTAGTTAAACTTAAATACTTCAGCTCCACCTTCTGCATCTCCACCGACAATCTTTGGTGCCTGGAACTCAGTGAATCCGTCTTGCCGCAAAAACTCGCCGTAAGCTTTAACAATCGTAGCCTGGATATTAAAAATTGCCTTTTGTCTTGGGTACCGCAAAGTCAGCGGACGATAGTCTAATAGTGTGTCTATGTTCAAGTCGGCGTCTTTATCAAACGGCATTGCTTGTGATTTGTTCAGAATTTTAATACCTGTAATTTCTAGCTCGATATCGCCGTTTTCTACCTTTTCGTTAACCATCTTTACAGGTCGCTTGTTAACTGTACCTGTTACTTCAAGTGATGTTTCTTCGCCAGCTTCTTTAGCGATTTCGAGCACTTCAGGTTTGCTAAAAACAACACCTTGAATAACACTTGATCGATCACGAAAGTCAAAGAAAGCCATTTTTCCCTGCAGGCGTACAACGTTAACAATTGTGTTAATTTTTACTTCGTCCCCTACTCTCGTAGAAAGTTCTGAGATTAAAGTTCGTTCCATAATTTCTTT
>JBLIOC010000026.1:0-11909 GCA_047639355.1 Minisyncoccia bacterium
AGAGTCGGGGTTTTATTTTGAGAGGAAGTTTATTTGGCCAAAATTTGCCCAAGGGCAGAACAAATTATTGACATAAGTTCGCAATAGTCGCTTGCGCTCCTTTGCTTACTTAGTAACTTCAGCTACTACTCGGTTGAAAGATTCTGGGTTGTCTACTACTAGAGTAGCGAGAATTTTTCGGTCGAGTTCAATGTTTTTGTCTTTCAAAGTTTTGATGAATCGACTGTACTTTAGACCATGAGCCATAAGTGCGGCATTGATACGAACTGTCCAGAGACGACGGAAGTCGTTCTTCTTGTCCTTTCGGTGGGCGAAGGCATAAGTTTGTGCGTGATAGATTGCTTCACGCGCTTGTGCCTTTTTAGTTGAGCGACCAAAACGATATCCTTTTACTTCAGCTAGGATATTACGCTTGCGCTTTTGGGCCATTAGACCTCCTTTTACACGTGCCATATGTTGTTTAGTTGAAAATTAATAAATTTGAAAATCAGATATGGATTAGTTTCAAAATTACTGTAGCTTTGAGGCGGACGAAGAGAATTTTGTGAATCGTACTTACTTGTACGATGAACGAAATTTTCTGAAGTCCAACGACACAGATGCGGTGATTTTGGATCTAAGCCCCTGTTTTTGGGAGAAAACGACGAGTAATACGCTTACTTAGACTAAGTAATTGTGTTCGCTTTCGAGCTAGACGTTGTCGTCCAGTTTGGCGGGCATTAAAGTGGTTTTGACCAGGTTTACGAGCAACTAGCTTGCCGTTCTTGGTTACTTTGATGCGCTTGGTAAATGACTTGTTGGTTTTCATAATGAGAGTAGTTTTTTGATCGGGCTTCGGCCACTAGGGAAAGCGGCAAAGTGGGCAAAATATACCGTATTCGAGGTAAAAAGTCCAGTAAACTAACTCGCTGATCTTAACCTGTGTCCATTCATACTCGGAGCAAACTCACGAGTCTTTCTGGATGAACTAGTAAAAGGCCGGCCTGACTGTGTCAGGTCGGCCTTTTTGATGTTTTTACACCATTCCGCTTTCCAGTAGGTCGTCCAGAGACTTCTTTTTTGACTTCTCTCCTGATTTGCTTGCTGCCTTTTTCTTCTTTTCGTCTGGTGTTTTATCTTCGGTGATTATTTTTGGGCCTTTAATTTTGGCACCAGGGATTCGTTCTAGGGTGGTAGTGAATCCTTTTGGGCTTTTCTTGATAGGGTCAGCCACTTTGTAGTCAGAGGGAATAATTTTGAGGAAACGTTCAAGACGTTCTTTTAGAAACCCTGCCTCCATGTATTTGTATCGCCCCCAGAGGAAGAGATCCACCTTCACGCGGTGACCTTCTTCGAGCCAGCCAGCAATGCGCTTGGCTTTTAGTTGTTGGTCGTGTTCTCCTGTACCAATTTTTACTTGAGCACTTTTTGTTTCTGTGACATGAGCCTTAGCTTTAGCCTTACTAGCTTTTCGCTTAGTGTCATAACGAAATTGACCGTAGTCGGTGATTTTTGCTACTGGCGGTTTGGCTTTTGGTGAAATCTCGATTAAGTCGAGCTTCATCTTTTCGGCTTCTTTGAGGGCGTCTGCGAGGGAGAGGGTACCGAGGTTTTCTCCGTCTGGGCCAACTACTCGTAGCTCTGCCGCACGAATAGCTTTATTGATTCTAGTTCGAGTATCTGGTCCGGAGAATTTTCGGTATGGTTGTCGCAAAATTGATTAGGATTATGAATTAAACTGCATGACTTACCATGTGTAAGCGGGCAATGGTTAGAAAAATGTACCACATAAGCGTTTGTTTGCAAGGTGCTCTTTGTCATTTTCATTGGCTGTAGGTTGAATTGTAACCGAATCTGAGAGTAGTTAACCACTTGATCCGCCCCCGGACTCCCAAAACCCATTGACAATATAGTAATTAGGAATACAGTTCGAATATGACTTATCGGGCTATATCTATTGGTGTTTTGGCCAGCTTCATATTTGGAGCGATGGTTACACAAGTGTATGCAGATATTCCTGCGCTCTACACTAATGAAAACTTTTTCACCACCGAACACGACTCTCCGGCTTCTTTCACTCAAGATTCGTTTGGTAATTTTTCCGGCTTGACTATTAGTGGTAAATTGTTTACTCAAAAAAAAGTGGTGACAGACTTAGCGGTCCGTCTACACTTGTTCACTATCGACCAAGCCCATTTTTATGTTTCCGGCCAAGGAATCATTCAGGCTGATACAGACACTGTCGCCCTCTCTATATATTTAGCCAGGATGGGATAGTTCCTAGCTAGTCTTTTAGTTAGTGGTTAGTTAAAATCTAACTGTTGTCAGGTACTGCTTTAGTAGCTGTCGGTTCAATCAGGCAAATGGTACAATCTAAATCGCATGAACAGTTCGGAAGAAGAAGTTTTGGCTCCAAAACGAGCACCGCGTAAACGGGCTAGTAGAGCTGTGTCAAAAACTCCACCGCGGACCACTACCAAACGCGCACCAAAGAAAACAACTTCTGGCTCTGAGACCGTAAGGACGGACGAAAGAATCTCGTCCTCATCGACCGAACGTAAAGCCCCGACCCTAATTGCTTCGACTGAAGTAGCAAAAAAGAGACAACAACACCAACTCATCATTATTGGAGTATTCTTAGTGGCCGGAATTGGGTCGTCAGCTTTGTTTGGGTTGATGGATGAAGGTCAGATTGATGTTACACAAACTATTGAAGCGCGGAATGAAAGAATTAGAACTAATACCACTGATGATAGAGATGTTAATAAAAGTATAGTTGAGGTTCCTGTGCAGAATACAAATAATGCCGGCAAAGCTGACGGAGGATTAGTCGGTCGCGGGACAGGAGGGAAGAAGCCTAAACCAGTCGTGATAGTAGCTACTACAACCGCTACTTCGACAGACCAGATGGCATCTTCAACTGATGCTACTGCGAGTAGTTCAAAAGATGTTACTGATGAAGAGGACGCTCCTTCAGAAGATGAAGATGAAGATGAAGATTTAGAACCACCTCTTGTCGATGAAACTTTAGAATCAGATGATCAGGCAATTAGTGAGGACTCCTAGTTTTATACATTAATAAAAATAAATAACGCAGTAAGTAAGACGACTCCATCATTGGAGTTATTTTTTTTCGTAAGCTCACTGTAATCTTAAAGTAGCAGTTTACACAGTTGGGGAAAACTAACATAAAAAAACTGTTAGAATAAGTGCATGAGTGATGTTCTTAAGAAGTTCGTTCGAGCAGCAAATTATTTGTCTGCCGCCCAAATTTATTTACAAGATAATGTTTTATTAACCGAACCTTTAAAGCCTGAGCATATTAAGCCACGTCTCCTGGGACATTGGGGAACTTGCCCAGGTATTAATTTTACATACGCGCATCTTAATCGAGCCATTATCACTCATGATGTGAACATGATGTTTGTACTTGGCCCAGGACACGGCTTTCCCGCTGTCCAAGCCAACCTTTTTTTAGAAGGAACGCTGGCAAAATATTTCGATAAGATCACACACGATACTGCCGGCATTTCACACATGGCACACCAGTTCAGTTGGCCATATGGACATCCAAGTCACAGTAATCCAGAAGCACCAGGAGTAATTCTTGAGGGCGGGGAGCTTGGTTACTCAATTTCCACTTCTTATGGAGCAATTCTAGATAATCCAGATTTAGTAGTGGCGTGTTTAGTGGGTGATGGTGAAGCGGAAACCGGTCCGACCGCGACCGCCTGGCACCTTAACAAGATAATTGACCCGGCTACCAACGGTGCTGTGTTGCCGATTCTTCATCTTAATGGTTGTGAAATTTCCGGACCTACGTTCTTTGGTCGAATGGGCGATGAAGATCTCCGTTCTCTTTTTTATGGCTACGGTTACGAGCCGCACTTTGTAGATGCTTACACTGAAGAAGATGTACATGGCCGAATGATGAGTGTAATGGATGATGCAATTGAAGCGATTCGTTTTACTCAACACTGTGCACGGGAAGGAACATTGCGTGAAAATCCTCGCTTCCCAATGATCATCCTCCGTACCCCTAAAGGTTGGGATAGTATTAAATATATTGGTGATCAGAAAGTCGAAGACAATCATTGTTCACACCAAGGGATTGTTGTTAATGCAAAACACGATGAAGATGAGCTGGCTCATCTGGAAGAATGGCTGCGTTCATATAAATTCAATGAACTTTTTGATGGAGATAAATTCGATGATGATATACAAAGTCTTATTCCTAGGGAAGGAAAAAAAATGGGAGACACTCCACATGCACGTGGTGGCGACACTACCTACAAGCCTCTCGTTCTACCTCCTGTAGAAAATTATTCAGTTACAAATACCTGTAATCTAGAAGATCCAATTTGCGATCATGAAAGTGGTATAGCAAAAATTGGTTCCTATCTAAGGGACATTATGCGGGACAATGCTGGTAATCGAAACGTTCGATTGATGTCACCCGACGAAACATATTCAAACAAGATGGACGCGGTATTCGAGGTTACTAAGCGCGCCTTTGTGTGGCCACACAAAGAGTGGGATAAAGACATGGCTTGGGATGGACGAGTGCTAGAAATGCTTTCAGAACAAAGTCTTCAGGGAATGCTCCAAGGATATGTGCTTACCGGTCGTCACGGACTATTCGTTTCGTGTGAAGCCTTTGTAAAAATGGTGGCCAGCATGGCAGACCAGTACGCTAAGTTCTTAAAAATAGCGCGTGATGTAAAGTGGCGGGGAACTTTTCCTTCTCTCAATTACATCCTCACTTCTGGAGCCTGGCACCAAGAGCATAGCGGATTCTCTCACCAAAACCCAGGCTTTATTGATGGTATTTTACAACGACAAGGCTGTTTCACTAATGTCTATTTCCCAGCTGATGCAAACACTGCCCTTATTGTTTTCAATCGCATGATGGCCTCAGCTAGAGAGATTAATGTGTTGGTGGGTTCAAAACGGCCGTTGCCGATTTGGCGAACGATAGAAGAAGCTAAGAAAGATGTTGAGGACGGAATTTCCATCTGGGATTTTGCGAGTGATGTTGACCCACAAATTATTCTTTGTGCAGCCGGTGATTATCTAACTCTTGAAGCACTTGCGGCAATGAGCCTGGTCCGTAAATTTGCTCCAGCAGTACGGATGCGATTTGTAAATATTACTTCATTGTCAGCACTGGGAATGGGTAATACTGGATGTCGAGTCTTACGTCACGATTTCGAGCATTATTTTACAAAAGAAAAGCCTGTTATCATTAACTTCCACGGCTATCCGCAAACCATCAAGCAGGTATTGTTTGATTACGTTCAGCACCCAGAAAGATTTACAATCCACGGCTACGAAGAGGGCGGGTTGACTACAACACCGTTCGATATGATGGTTAGGAATCGAGTTGACCGCTTTCACTTAGCGATGGATGTTTTTGCCAAAGCTGCAGAGCAGGGAATTATTCCGGAAGAGGAGGCTAGAGAACTAATCTCATCATTTCAAGAAAAACTTAACGAGCAACGACTATACGCAATTGAGCACGGAGAAGATTTGTTAGAAATTACCAACTGGGTATGGGAACAACGCTAGTCGTTAACCCTGGTAGCTCATCTAGAAAGTACTCTCTATATATTGAGGGTCGCTCAGTGCTGGAAATTCGGTTTGAGCAAACCGGTACTGGTTTTGAGGTATGTTCACAAATAACTGATTCACAACAAAATTGTGAATCAGTAAAAGAAGTTGATTTCACTTCATCTATTCTGAGGGTATCAGAAGAAGTAAGGAAGTATTTAGCTCAAAATTCCCCCGGGAAAACTTTAGAAAAGGTGGCTGTTAGAGTAGTGGCTCCAGGCACCTTTTTTCAACACCACGCGGAAGTAAATGAAGAGTATCTTCATAAGTTGCAAAAGCATTCATCCTCAGCACCGCTACATATACCAATAATTGTTAGCGAAATACAAAATATACAAAAGTATTTTCCAGGAGTACGTATAGTTGCGGCGTCGGACAGTGCTTTTCATAATGAAATGCCACCACGAGCACGCGAATACAGTATTGCGTCTGAAGATACCAACAAGTTTGATATTCACCGCTTTGGATACCATGGGTTATCTGTCGCCTCGATTACACGCCGCATCCATGCACTTATTGGACAAGATCCAGAGAGAATGATCGTTTGTCATATTGGAAATGCCACAAGTGTTACAGCGATAAAAAATGGAAAAGGCGTAGAAACAACAATGGGATTTTCTCCATCATCTGGATTGCCGATGGGAAGTCGGGCGGGGGATATCGATGCCGCTGCCTTACTTGAATTAATGCGAGTAAAAAATCTACGGCCATCTGAGGCAGAGATGTACATCAACACACGAGGGGGACTATCTGGCATGGCCGAAGACTCTGATATTAGGATCTTGCTAGATAGACGTTCTAAAAATGATGCCGTCGCCACTCATGCTCTCGACGTGTTTGCTTACAATATTCAAAAAGCAATAGCTGCACAAACTGTTGCGCTCGGAGGGCTCGATGTGATAGTTCTCACCGCCACAGCCTCAACCCGCAGTTCTGAACTGCGTAGCTTGGTATTACAGGGACTATCCCATCTTGGTGTGCAGGTTAGTAAAGATCGAAATGATCTTTTGGTTGGAAAAGATGGAGTTATCAGCGTGCGAAACAGTGTGGTAAAAGCAGTAGTGATGCGAACAGATGAAATGGGAGAAATGGCTCTAGTTGCAGATCAGTTTAATTCTTAGACAATAGCAGCATCAAAGCTCTGTTTTAAGTGATACTATAACTTATAAGTAAGTCAGATATGAATTCCTGGTTCAACCAAAACAAAAAAGCCATTTTTAACTCTCTAAGTATTTTTACACTGCTGTTTGGTGGAGTGATACTACTGGTGTTTTACTATGATTTCTCTAATACCAACCTGGGTGGTCTATTGTTTATAGTCGCACTTACTTGTTGTTTTTTTGTGGCAAAGAACACATACGATATGACCAAATCTTCTTCTGTATCTAGAGAATTTGGTATGGAAACATCTACTGATTCAACGATTTCTTCTGAACAGTTATATATTCAGCTTTATAGAAATAGTCCGGTACCGTATCTCGTTCTTGATTTAGAAGGACACGTTAAGTCTGCGAATATTGCAGCAGTACGAATGTTTGGTGTGACCCAGGCAAGCGTTCAGGGTATTAATATCTTCAGTCGACTACAGTCAGACGTAATAGAGCATCTTGATTTATTAATCGAGAAGTATAATGGAGGTCGGCCAGTTAGTGGTGAAATAGTGAAAGTAAAACGAACGGATAATAAAGAAGTCTGGGCCTCATTATCGTTATTTAGTTTTGTTGACGCGGCGGGACAACGAATCGGTCTATTGACTCTCGTTGATGTCACTAAACAGAAAGGGTCTGAAGATGCAAAATCAGCGTTTGTGTCCCTGGCTGCTCACCAATTAAGGACGCCAATTGCTGGTATGAAATGGAGTGCTGAATTGATGCAGATGGATAACTCTGAGAACTTGACTGAGCGTCAGCATAAATATATAGATCGGTTGCTTATGAGTATTAAACGCATGGCTGTGCTGGTTGATGATTTTTTACGAGTGTCACGATTTGAACTAGGAACTTTTCAGCCAGAATATAAACCTGTAGTAATCTCAGCTTTATTTGGGGACATCATGTCTGATCAGGCTGGTCGTGTAAGTCAGAAGAATTTAGTAGTTAAAACATTTTTTGACGAATCCATCGATACTGTTATTACCGACCCAAATCTTATTCGAATGATTATGGCAAACTTATATGCAAATGCCGTGAAATATACTCATCCTGGGGGTACAATCCATTTTGGATTTGGCAAAAAGGATGGCAACATTGCCATTACGATGGCTGACAATGGTATAGGTATCCCCATAACCGATCAACCCGAAGTTTTCTCAAAGCTATTTCGCGCCGCAAATGCCGTACGTGACGTTCCGGACGGAACGGGCCTTGGTTTATATATAGCACGTTCTGCGGTAGTAGTGCTGAGGGGAAATATTTCATTTACGAGCACAGAAAACACCGGAACCACTTTTGAGGTCGTGTTACCCCTTGAGTTACCTGAAAAAAAACTTAGCTATTGACTTTTTCTTCAATTTTTTCTAACAGATCCTTAATACTCCAGTCAGGTTTAAATAAGATTGAGTCGTTTGGCAAGTCTATATTTTTGGAAATATTCTCAGCCGATTCTGAGGCCGTTAGCACCATAATTTTTGCGTTAGCACCCCATTCATCGGAACGGATACGTCGGTAAACCTCGTAACCATCAATATCCGGCAAGTGAATATCTAATAGGATTAGGTCGGGATGTTGTTCTGTTGCCAAGACTACTCCCTCACGGCCGTTTGGGGCAATAATTGCTTCAAAATCTTTTATATTAAGCATATCCTTGAGTGACTCAGCTAAATAGGTAGAATCTTCAATAACTAGAACTGATTTCTTTGACATACCTGTAGTGTACAGTATTTTTTTTAGTCTGTAAGTTAGTTTTTTCTTTTTTGGTATAATAAGAAGGTGGTTTTCCTTATCATAGTATTACTTTCGATTTTATCTTTTTTTAACACTAGTAGCATGGAAGAAGTAGAAATAAATTATTCTCCTGCTACTTCGATTAAGGCAGAAGTTGTTCGAGTGATTGATGGGGATACTATTGTTGTACTAATAACTAACAAAGAACAGACGATAAGGTACATTGGTATTGATACACCAGAACCGTACCGGGATGCCGAACCAGCCTGCTTTAGTTTGGAGGCATCTCTCAAGAATAGAGAACTTGTAGAAGGAAAAATTGTGAGACTCGAATCAGACAGGGAGAACACGGACAGGTACGGCCGACTCCTGCGGTATGTATATGTCGATGATATCTTTGTAAACGCCGAGTTGATAAAAGAAGGGTATGCGAAGGATATGGCAATAAAACCAAATACCGTTCATAAGAATCTGTTTGCAACCTTAGAACAAGCCGCTCGCAAACAGGGCGTAGGGCTCTGGGGAAGCTGTAGCTAGTTTGTTAATAGAAGTGAATCAAGTGTTCACACCTTCAAAAAGGTGTTTTATTTTGAATTTTAAGGATTACGTTTGGTACAATCAATGGAATGATTACTGTTAACAACATTTTATGGAATTTATAATAATTGTCGGTCTGATCGCCATCTTGTTTTACTTCAATGCAAGAATTAGTCGTCTAGAAAAAAGACTTAGTGATGTTGATCTAACTAAACAGAGTTTTGTTCCCAATTCAATTCCTTCGCCCATTCCTCAGGCCGGAAAGGTTGGGTCAGTTGGGGTGCCGGTGTCGAAAGAATCATCTCGGCAACAAGGGCAACATTCCACCGTTTCTCGTTTTATCAATTGGGTCAAACAAGACTTTATGGTCAAGGTCGGCGCCCTCCTTTTGCTTTTAGCTTTGGGATGGTTTGTTAGTTACGCATTTGCTGAGAATTGGATTGGTCCAGCTGGTCGAATCTCACTTGGACTATTGTTTGGAGCAGTATTTTTAGTTCTTGGAACATGGCGAATTAGTGTGTATCGTCATCAAGGAGGAATCTTTATGATTATCGGTGCCACGACAACGCTTCTGACAATTTTTGCCGCTCGTGAACTCTATGATTTCTTCACACCTCTATCTGCGCTAGTGCTGATGTTCATGACTGTTGTTTTTGTGGCGTTCGTTAGTGTTCGATACCAGAGCGAAAAACTAGCTTTCGCTGGGTTGGTTCTGGGCAGCTTCGCACCACTACTTACCAGCGCACCGATTCCAGACACTATCGAGCGCTTTACATATCTCATGGTGGTCGCTCTTGGCACGTTGTGGGTAGTATGGGTCACCGGCTGGACGCGTCTTACTCTAGCCTCGCTTGTAATCACTTATTTATACAGCTTGCCCTACTTCTTTGGAGGCTATTACCTCGCCAACCAAAGTGATAAGGATATAGCAATAACTTTCTCATTTTTGTTTGTAAGCTTGTTCTTCGTTGCCAATATGGTCAGTCTAGTTCGTCGTCATGGTCAAGGTCTTCATCATATGAAGGTCCATACGCTTACTGCGCTTGGAACTGGTATCTTCTTATTTACTTGGATAGAGGCAGCGGCGTCTATTGAGTGGCGTAGCTTACTATATGTTGCTTGGGCCTTGGTCTTCGCGGTTGGTACGTACGCGGTCTATCTCTTTACCGCAAACCAGAGTGCGTTTTATTTGTATGGTGCGACCAGCGTAGCGTTGATTGGGGTCGCAACAGCGGCGGAGCTTCATGGTCCCGCGTTAACGATTGCTTACCTGTTAGAAATCAGTCTCCTGCTCATAGCTGCCGGAAAGCTAATGATGGGAACAAAACTCTTATCTAGACTTAGTCTTCTTCTGGTTGTGCCGGTTTCGATGTCGCTTGAAAGCTTCGATTCATATAATTGGCGAGACAGTATCATGCATGAAGATTTTGTTGTGATAATTCTCACAGCTTCAATCTTATTCATGGTGGCAATATTTTTCCTATCACAGAAAGGTGAGGAGGAGTCAGGACTAGCAAAATCTATACCCGGCATACTTTTTGCCACTGGGGGATTATATGTCATAGGCTTAATCTGGCTGGTCTCGCACGCACTACTCGAAAATGACTTGGCTACCATGTTGTCTCTAGCTGTTTACACCGTAGTAGGAATCACGTTTTTTGTGCAAGGTAAATTAAAAGATCGACAATTTGTTCGTTTGTCTGGTGCTGCTCTTATTACTTTAGTAGTCGTACGGTTACTTTTTGTGGACATCTGGGATATGGATCTTGAGGGGCGTATCGTTACCTTCTTAGTCATCGGTATCATGCTTATCTCAACCGCCTTTATTCGTAAACTGCACCCGTCTGATCAAGTTCAGTCTGATAATAACCCTTCATAAATATGAAACTTTTTCTCACTTCGTTTATTTTTGTCGCTCTTGCAATTGCTACTACTGCCCAAGCCCAACCGGCAACTAATCCAACTGAGTCATTCCAATATATGATTCAGGTACCATCTGTCATAGTCCCTGTTCCGACCGTTGCGGCAGTGCCAATTGATGAATCTGTTTCTCCTGGAGAGAAGTTTCTCGTACGAGAACGAGAAACTGGCGCATACATTGGTTCCTATCTATATCGTGAGTCTGCAAATGAGATTCCGTTGTCAGTAGAAACAGTTCCATCTGTAGTACCGAGCTATAGTCTGGTCGACAAACGTTTTGATACGTACGCTGAGTTCGTTGTTCCAGATGAAGGTCAAGGAAAGGTACAGATTATCATTAAATCACCAGAACCGATTACCACTTCACGTTTGAATTTACACCTAGCCCAATACGTGGCGTTACCACTGACGGTTCAAATCAAAGCGGCGACACCTGGAAGTGGAATTGTTAAGACAGTGGTTGCGCCAAAGCGGGTTACGGGGAAGACAATTACCTTCCCAGAAACAGTTTCGGGCCGGTTTGAAATTACGTTCACATACGCTCAGCCTCTACGTATTGCAGAACTTAATTTTTCTCAGGTGGTAGAAAAGGACACTGAACAATCGTTGCGCTTTTTGGCTCAGCCAAATCATTCATATGAAATTTATTATGATTCAGACCAACCTGTTTTAGCTCGAACTATCGAGTCAGGAAACCTACGTCTTAGCGAAGGAGTGCTACCGCTACCCCCTTACTTATCACAAAGAAACCAGGCGTACATTCCAGCAGATATAGACGGTGACGGAGTTAGAGACACGATGGACAATTGTGTTAAGGTCGTCAATGAAGACCAGGTCGATATTGACAGCAATGGACGCGGTGATGTCTGTGACGACTTTGACCGTGATGGACGCATGAATAATGTAGACAATTGTGTTAATCAGCCAAACAGCAACCAGTTAGATGAAGACCGCGACGGTATTGGTGATGCTTGTGACGAG
>JBLIOC010000027.1:0-11409 GCA_047639355.1 Minisyncoccia bacterium
GTGACTCTAGTGTATGGACAGAATACTGGAATACTACTTGCTGGTAGGGCCGTGTACCGTTATATGGTGGTACAGCTTTGCTAAAAGATTCGTAATCTAGAAAGTACAAAGGGAACTCTAGTTCATCTAGGAATTTACTGATTTGGGCCTTGTCGACTATTAGCTTGTCTTCTTTGGTTACTTTTATCTGCGCTTTCGCCTTATTCCCCGTTACCCTGGAGTCCACAGGTATCTCCGACAATTCAAGTATCCCTTTATCCTCCAACTCAGCAACAAGGCTACTATTATTGCCGGCCAAGTCATAGATGCTGTATTCCGGTATATCGGGGCTAAGTAGCCTGAATATCTTCATCCATTCTTTTTTATACTTCGTTATCCCAGCATGACGAGGGGACAGGTCAGGTCTTGTCGCTGATCCTGCTACTTCAAGCGCCATTATGATCTTTTCTTCTGTAACAGGTTTAAGAGCCTTAACCACGTCAGTCACATCTTCTACGGTCGATAATTCATCGATGTTGATCGATCCTACTCGGGAATACTTGTTGTTTAGGTGGATTACGTAAATATTATTTATCTTATAACCCAGTCGCTCCATCACTACTTGCTGGAACGACAAGTCAGGTAAGTGCTCTTTCTCCTTAACTTCAGTCGTAGCTTTAACTTCGTACAGATCGTAGCTTCCGTCCTCAGTTTTATCGATTATGTCACAGATAAAGGTTAGATTATCTGAAAGGAAACGGCCTTGAAATATGGTTTTGGTACCTTTATCTATTTCAGCCTGTGTCTTGGTAAGTAGTTCGTCATATGAATCATCATTTTCTGTATCCCAGCCCAGTCTCACTCCGTCAGGGAATAACTGTTCTGCATACGGTTCATATTTATTGCCATCAGCGAAACGCGCCTTAAGATTTTCGTCAGGCAAGGGGAGTACTTCTTTGTCATGCTTCTTTAACCATAACCAAGCCGGGTGTTTGAGGTAGAGCATGTAATCGGACTTTGATAATTGCATAGTAGTATTTAAACATAGATTTCAGTTTTATATTGACTTTGGTTGTCGGCAGGAGCTATATGAATAAGCTAATAGTCTGATTTGCAGTTATTGCAATGCCGAATAGGGTCGTCGCCTGTCAAGTTACACCCTCCAAGCCAGACCTTACCTTCTTTAAGTTTTTTCTCTAGTTCGTCGTCAATGTCGTGCATGCCATAGATAATTTTTGCTGTATCGGTCGATTTGCACTCAGGGCAACGTACACTCCTACGTTTTTTCGGTTCTTCATCAACCATGAGTAAGTCATTGTTTTTGTTCTGTTTCATAATAGCCCCTAGGTTCCTATTTTTGCTTTGCTGACTTTTGTCTCCATCATATTCCTTCAGAGAATAGTATCTTTACGTATCGTTTTTGCTCATGACCAGTATCAAAAATAGCCTGCAGACCTGGACTAATGCCCGGCAGCATAGCCTTGGCATGCTTCTTAATCCACAACCACGCTGGGTGTTTAAGGTAAGTCATGTAATAGGATTTAGACAGTTGCATTACAATTACTATAACTTAATTTTAACTTTCTAATGGTTATTTACGCAACTGGCAGCAAGGCACGGAAGCTGGTAACTTCATGCTCTTCATGCTTCTGTCTACTGTCGTAAAAGTATGAAGGAAGACCATTGCCGGGCGCCGCACCAGTAAACTACTTTGTTTTTTACGATGGACAGGACGAAATATTGAACATATATAGCGTACGTTGCTAATAATACTACACTAGTGGTAGCGTTAGCTTTTTAAATAAATGGTATAATTAGATAGGTAATGTGCTCCGAGGTGGGCGGAAAACATAAAATCCAACCCAATAAATCGTCAGAGGGTAATTTAATATATTGACGTTAAGAAAGGATGTTTTCAAATGGCTAAAACAGATATACAAATAGTCGCTGAGATCAAGGCCTATGTAGGCAATGATGGTTACGGAAATTGGTATGCCGGAATCGCGGCAGATCCAAAAACACGGCTCTTTACTGATCATAACGTCAGTGAACAAAACGGTCGCTGGATCTATGAAGTTGCTGTCAACGAGCAGCATGCTCGAAGTGCAGAGAAGTTGTTGTTAAACGATGGCTTCAATGGCGGTGACGGCGGTGGCGATAACTCTACCGTTTGGGTGTATGCGTACAGGAAGACACCTGACACCCGTGAGTAAGAGGTAAATGGAAAAGTGGCTGGCTTATAGAGAGCTTGAGGAGTTCCTTGTACAATTTAGATTGTATTCATAACACCAATCGCGCTAGAAAGGTCACACCTCCCAAGAATCGCCCTAGAGTAATATGGAGGAGCCCAAATCAGACTTACTGAGTTGGATCAGCTCCTCGATATGGCGCTAGGGCGATTAAATTTAGAGAATATATTATGATTTCTTAATCCACAGTCAGGCTGGGTGTTTGAGGTAGAGCATGTAATCGGATTTAGAGTGTGACACGTCATGACTGTTTTTTGGTTTACTTATTATTTTTCCTTTCAATGATAGAGCAAATACGTTGCACCTAAGTGTCTTTTTCTAATATTTTATCTATGCGATTTGTTAATTTATTGAATTGTTCTTCAGTACTGTTCAGCCAGTTTGAAGACCAAATTCTATATATTTCCCATCCTTTTTTTTCTAGCACTTTCTGTCTTGTGAAATCGCTATGCTCCTTATCGAAACCGCTATGATATGCTGCACCATCCATCTCGATGCCAAGGATAAATTTTTTCATTTCCGTAGAATAAACCCCTATGTCGACTCTGAACCCTATGTTTCTTTTGTTATTTTCTACTGACTCTTTGTCGGGAATCAGAAGGTGCCAACCAACTTCACAATAAAACTTAAGAGATACTCCAATTTCGTTTTCGTAATGATCAGTCAGTTTATCGTAAAGTTGTTCTGTTAATGGAGAATCAAATTTAATTACATTACTTGCTAGTAGTCTGTCTAAATAACTAGTATCCATTAATTCGCCAGCATTTTGTAATAAACTTTTTAATAATTCTGCGCTTTTTTGTGTATTAGGACCTGTTCCATTATTTTCAATCTTACGTGTACAAACATCTAGCCATTGGCTTTTTGGATTTGCAAGTAATAGTTTTAGCCCCTTACGTTGTCTAGTTATAGAAACATTCAGACGTTTATAGGCACCTGCACGCTCGCTGAAAAACCACATGCTTCCTGGGGACTGGTATGTTTGTAGGTACAATAAAGTATAATCCCCTTCTATTCCCTGACAATTAGTTACAGTAGATATTAGTATCTTCGAGTCGTTATACAGCTTATTTAATTTTATATGCTTATCTATCGAACCTGTAACAAGGTATTCTACGAATGAATCACTTACGTCTTTGCGGGCGAAAAGAACACAATAATCTGAATCTGGCTCCTCGTTGCTCCATTTTGTTAGACTTTCACAAATTTTCATGAAATTTTTGTCGTAACCGTTTTCATCCAACCCCTCACCCAGATCATCTTCTATATCTATAGCTGCTTTCCCGGATAATGCTGCCTCCTGAATCGGTTCAATGCCGTCTTCTTTATATATAGCATTCCTAGAAGGCTCAAAAAGTTTACTAGACTCTGAACGGTAATGTACTCTTAGGTGATGTTGTTCTTCTGTCTGCTTCCTAGCTAAATCCAGTATACTCTCTCCGGTTTCTTCATCTTCAAGGTCATCGGCATTAAAATTTACTGCTGTAACGCTGGCATTTAACACAGGTGGCATTTGGTGGGGGTCTCCTATAATTACTGCGCGTTTGGATCTGTATATGGATGGCAGAGCTTGTCCAGGAAGTAATTGTGAAGCCTCATCAAATATCACATAGTCAAAAAGTTCCTTTTTTGATGATACATATTTCGAAATTTCTTTAGGCGTAGCTATAATAATTGGGTACACCTTGCTAATAGATAGAGTGTTTTTTCTCAGTCTATCTATGGGTGACCTGCCTGCCTCCCAATTGTTTGAGTTCGACAGAAAACGAGCAGGTTCTTTTGTTTGGTGTCTGATGTATTTTAACCCTGTCGTATAAGCATGCAACTTGTCTGTTGTAAGATTTTCGCTAAACTTTTTGAAGTAATCACTTTTCACATGCTTCTGAAAGCTTTCCGGATTCATCTCGAAACTAACATTAATAATTGTGTTTGACAGCCTTTGACAAAAACTTTGATAATTAACATCATCATTTTCTAAAAGTTTTTGAATCCAAGGCTTATTCCGTACTCCGACTGCAGACTCGATAGAATTGATAAATGAATTGTGTTTTAAGAATGAGTTATACATTTCTATGTTATCAAAATAAGATAATGACTCTATAGAGTTAAACCAAGTAATTAAATCCGAATTAGTTTCTATGCTAAAAAAATCATCGCGAAAGTGTTTTTCCTTCTCTGTAGTTGATAGAAGTTTTACAAATTTATCAACAGCGCTAGCATTATCAAGCCTATCGATTACAAGGGGTAACTTTAAATATTTATCTATTTTCGGAACATAATCTTTTGAGTAGCTTATAGTCTTTAGTATTTCTTCGGTTTTTGAAGTTATGTCTGAACTTTTTGACAGTAAATTGTCAAGGAATGGTTCCATCTCCTTAAGCAATTCTTCAATCTTAGCTTTTGATTTATGGTGTAAAGTCGTTCTGTTAATTGAACCGATTAGTCCGTCCGCATTAGTTTTTAGTGCGAGTGTCATATTAGTTAATTTAATCTTATTAAACAATACTACATATTCTTGTTTTTCTTGCAGCCAATTCACTATAGATGAATACTCTTTATTGCCGTTATAGCCAAGGTCGTTTTTTAGCTTGCTGGCTAAAAAAATATACTCGGAGATAACCTCTGCCTTATTTTGACTTGACTTACCTTTATCGGGGTTAATAGCACGAATATTACCTTGTGATTTTCTTTTCGAAAGCTTGATCAGGTCTTTGATAGTAAGGCTCGTACTTGATAATGATGTATGAATCACAGACATTTCGTCTTCGTAATCTGTCCACCAATCTATAATTTGTTTATCGTCTGTTTTAAAATACTTTTTAAAGCTAGCGGGCACTCGCTTTATCAATTTTTTAAGCTTTCCTTTAGCATTGTAATCATTGAAGTCGTCATGTAACTCATTAATTTGTTCTGCATCTAAGTCTACTACCGCTTCATATTCCTTATAGAAATTCTCAATGTCGTGAAGAATGTCTTTCGCGTAATATATTGCTAAGTCTGCTATGGAGCCATGAATAATGTTTGGCACTGCCTTCAGAAGCTTATTTGATACTTCTAGTAGAACTTTTAATACTTTTTCTACATCCTCACTATTATCGTCTAGACGATTGAGAATGACCTCGTTTACATTTATCAACGTAATATTGTTAGCTAAACCATCTATTAAATCATCCTGTTTCACTAAATCAGTCTTAAGCATATGGATTTGTTGAACTGACCGTTCTATCTCCTCTATATCTTTACCGTCTGTAATTATATGCCTGATATCAAAGAAATTCATCATGTTATCCAGATGACTAACAAGGTTAAAGTACTCTACTATACTTATCTTGTGTTTTATTGGAAAATTAGTTTTCTTGACGATGTCTTTGTGTTTAAGAATTTGAACGATTTCTTCTCTTATTAGTGGTAACTGAATATCTTGTTTTATTTTTGTGATGAATCGTAATTCATTTTTAGGCTGTGCAAACTCATTAAACATACTTTCATTTTCGTATACCAAAAGTAGATCAAACACTTTCCTTACATCAATTTCATTAAAATTATACAGAGGTTCTGTAAGCATTTTTTGGTCTACGTACTTGAGTCGACTATTCAGAAGTTCGTCGAATCCTAGATCACCATTCTTTAGCCCATAATTTTCATTATGGTCAAGCTCTGTATACTTTAACGGGTATGCATAGGTGTCTTGTATGTCTGACTCGTAGGTACTAGGTAACGGTTTAGTGTTCAGTCTAGACAACTGACCTAGGATATGCTTCTTATATCTATGCTCTGCCTTGTATAGATGGAGGCAAAAATCCTTCAAAGATAGATGTTGACCGTCTACGGGAAAACCCATTTCTTTCTCTGATTTAATAATCATTCTATTCACTACTTCTAACGCTTCGATATTTTGACTCAAGAACAATACCCGTTTACCTTTAACCGCCAATTCATTAAGTAGACTGACTACTAACTGTGATTTTCCTGTTCCTGGTGGACCGTAGACTAGAAACAACGATTCATCCTCTGACGCATTACTAATGGCGTTTAAAGCGCTTTTCTGGGAAGGGTCTAGGTGAGATAGTGTTCTATGATTCATTTATTGTCTCATTACCTAATATGTCTTGCCAAGCCGGGTCAATGTACTCTGACTCAAATCCGGTAATAATTGACAGCGCCACATAAGTGGGGTCAATTGTTATATTTTCTACAGAAGAAAGATTTAAGCTATTTAGAGTCTTGGCTATGTTCGCGCTAGTTGCAGCATAATCACTATCTAGATTAATCTCAATACTGTTGTTGTTTGATTTTTGAATCTCGTTTTCGAATAGCATCTTATCGACCCAGAAATTTATAAAGCCTGTCTGTTCCACACTTGCAGTTAGGGTTTTCTTATTTAAGTCGCTGCACGAAAACAAAAATAGTGGATATATTTTAGTATCGCCTTTGCTGTCTTTTACTTTTATTATTCCATTAACCAAGTAGTGCATTCTATCACCGTGAGTTCTATAATACACATCAGTTTTCTTGATCATTTCATTAAAGTTCTTAGCTATACAGGTTTTTCTAATAGATACACTAGTCTCCACCCATCGATCTTTATCTTTTTGGTTCATAAAACTAATTTTTAAATTGAGTCTTTCGTTGAAAGTTATTTTCCCTGAATTTTGCACCATATGCAAAACTTCTTCACCGCCACTATTATCGAAAATTATCCCTGGATGCTGGGCCCTTCCGACTCTTTGATAAATTTTTAAGATTTTCTGTTGCTCTGTTTCATCTTCTGTAAAAAGTGTTTCGTTTTCGGTTTTATTTTTATCATACTGAATATTTAGTCCTGTGGGTAAATTACCGTTCGAAAGAGTCCCTCTTGTATTAACAAGGACCTGGCGGTGCTCGTTGAAAGATTTTAAAGAATTACGGCTTAATAAGTAATCGTATGCTGTCATATTTACTTTAATATTACCATAATCCACTTCAAAAGCTACTTGTTTACTAGTGTTAGATACTTTTTTTGTCGACCCGTTGTATGCCGGGGTGGCTTCGACTGAAGAACCTTCGTCAACCGAAGAACCTTCGAAGTCTATTATATTTTTTAGCTCGTAGCCATATCGGTATGAATAAACAATGTTATATAAATTTTCATCGTCCCAATCGAAGTTAGTAAATACTTTCCATGCGGATAACTTCGACGGGCTAAAGAATCTGTAAAGGATTTTAGCGTGTCCTTGTTTACTTTTTTGTTTTTTCAGATAGTCTAAAAGTTCTTTCTTAATCATTATTGCTTACTTTACTATCATTGTTAATCAGATTGATAATCCTAGTTTTTTCTTGAAATATTCTTCTACTTTTTTATCAGTGAAGTAGACGTAGCAGCCTTTCATTCCTCTAGTCATTAGTACCTTGTAGATATTCCTGACTAAACGGTTCAGTTCTTCTGGCTCTTCTCTGAGGCCCTTCTTACCTGTTTTATCTTTATATTTACTATGGTCTGTGCTGAAAAGTTCTTTCTCTGAATCAAAATTTAAGTCATCACCTATAATAACTCCTACGAAATCAAACTCAAGTCCTTGAGAGGTGTGTATACACCCTACTTGATCAATACCTCTGTCATCAATGGCCCATGTTGTTCCGACTTTTCTAGAATTCCATGGCATTCTAAAATCATACTCAGGTATTTCTACATCATCGATTTCAGCGTCGTTGTTACCGTCTCGTGCAGAGGACCAGTTCCAGGCATAGCCTGCTAATACACGGGCGACATTGCCGTGAGAAGCCTTTTTTATAATCGCTTCTCTCATTTCGTTTGGGCTATCAAATATTTTAAACTCGAAGCTTTTCTTATCCCACCCATCATAATTAGCAGTTTCTTTAAGCTGCAAGACATCATTTAACCAATTAATATAGCCTTCTGCTCCGGAACATCTAAATTGTGCCGATAACTCTAATTCAATTACTGATATGTTATTTTCATCAGCTATCTTTTTTAATTCTTTTACAGTTCCTATGTCTTCTGGTCGTACTCTTTGGTCATCATCAATAAAAAATATAGAGGTCCTGGCGGCATTTATAACATCCTCTGCTTGATTAGTGCCTTTATACATAAATGCGCCCTTTTTCTTGAGCCTGTGCGCTTCATCAACGACTAAAACGTCAAATTCATCAACTGCTGAATCGTAAAAAGCTGCGGAGCCCTTAAATACATTCTTAACTCTTTGTGTGGAGTGTTCTCTAGTTAGTTTTTTTACAAGTGTGTCTCTAAAAGAAGAGTTTGGTGCAACAAATATCGCGTTTAATTTATCAGTTAGAAGTGCACTGACAAGATTTACAGAAATAACCGATTTTCCCGTCCCTGGTCCACCCTTGATGATGACAACTGATTTCTCTTGCTTATTTGCAATAGTTCTTGCTGTTTCAAATGCTACCTTTTGCTCGTCAATTAAAATGTAATTTTGATTACCTGCAAACATACTGGCTACGTGATCAATTAGTTTTTTTGAAGGTCTTATCTTGCCATTACTAATTTCGTAAAGTATGTCCATTCCTTTACCGAACTTGACATATTTAGCCAAAAAATCTTCTAGTTTTGATTGATCGTCCCTAAAATAAACTGGTGATTTTTCAATTACTTTGGTGTATCTGCTGTCTAATAATGGTTCAGGGTTTTTTTCAGGATAATTATGTAAATAAGCGCACGAATAAGCTTTTACGCCACCACTGTAAATTGTTTCGTTAAAGTCACTAATAAAATCTTTATATCGCATGGACTGATAACTAGGATGTGTTACTACCCTGTTAGCTCTACCAGTAAAAGACTCAACAAGCCCATCGCCATCAGCAACAGTTGCAGTTTGCCACTGTTTTAATTCGACAATCACGAAATTCTTATTACCTTCACTGTCGTTTCCAGCTACAACAAAGTCGATCCTAAAGTTCGTAAGTGGAATTTTGTATTCAATCAATATGCCGCAATCATCTGCTATGCCAGCGCGCCTTACTACTCTTTCCATATGCGGTAATGAATTAGCATATGCGCTGACTTCACTAGGTGGTATTCCTCTACCAAGTTTTTCTTGAAATGCTTTTTCGATTTCTGTAACAATTTGATTAGAGTCTACGTCATTTATGAACTTTTTGGCTGTTGCCTCATAAACAATCATTTTTCTAACAACCTACTGATTTCATCGTCTGAGCCATGTGTAATTACTGCATGACATTGTGCGCATAAGCAGCGCATATTACCAGGTGTGTCTAAACCATTCATGACACCACCTAGAGGAACGATATGATCAGCTTCTGCATATGGCTTACTGTTTTTTTGAATGAACGGTTTTCTATGGCAAATTTCGCATATGTAGTTTTGACTTTCCTTAATTAACCTAGCAATTTTTGGATTTCTGCTAGCCTTTTTAAGAAACACAGTCTTTTTATTTGGTGGTTTAGAGTTAGAGATTTGCTTAAGTGCACTCAGCGCTGCAGAGGGGTTGTTCTCGAGTGTTATTTTATTAATATCTATTTCTTCTTGGCTTATTGACTCGTTCTTAATGATTTTTGCATAATCTATATTTTGTACATCGCTACCAATAAGGGATATTAGCTTTTCATGAACTTCTATCAATTCTAAAACGTCATTAAGTAAAATGGAGTCACTTAAATCCTCCAGGCCATACCTTTTGCTTAAAATCTGTCCTAGTTCATATCCTTTTGATAACGTCCTCGTAGCTGATAGGTCAATAGGTCCACTTCTAAATAAAGAGTCTGAAATAGTAAGTTGCTTAAACAAGTACTCGCTATACTCAACTATTCTGCTGCGCGCTTCTTTTAATGGAAAATCTTTCTCGAACTGCGTCCAGCCCGTAGCCAATGATAGATATAAACATTTTTGTTTTGGGTCAATTAGGTAACATATATAGTAACCGTTTTGTGTTGAGGTGGTAACTGTTCTATTCAGTATTGCTACCCATGGTGTTTCTGCCCAGTTTCCTTGTCCGACTGAGCCTTTTACTATGTAATCCTCTTTGAATTGAACATTTTTGTTTAGTAACTTGGGAATATCGTTGGTGACTATTTTAGTGAATTCGTTACTTTTAAATTTTTCTCCTGATTTCTGTTCATATTCAGAAATAAACTTGTGGAAAAGATTTGATAACGACACCTATAGCTCCGTGTATTTCTTATTTTTTCCTGACGCCTTTTTAATCGGATATTTATTTTCGTTTACTTTCATTTTTCGTTCAAATTCTGAAACAATATCGATATTTAAATCGGCCGATATTAGTAGTACGTGGTATAGAACATCCATAACTTCATCTGACACGGACTCTTTATTATCTTTAATGTGTTTTTCTACTGCTTTAGTATCTTTCCACTTAAACTCATCAAGTAACTCAGTAGCCTCAGCCAACAAAGAAATAGCTAAGTCTTTAGGATTATGAAACTGCTTCCAGTTTCGTTCATCACGAAATTTCAACACCCTATCTTGTAATTTTCCCAAATCGCTCATACAGATAGTATAGCTCAAATACCGAGGTAACCGAAGGGCTATTCCAAATTAAGAGGTACGCTAATATTTTTATCCGCCAATCAGCGATACTGTTATAGTACAGACATGTTTTATAGAGCATTAATAGCCAGTATTCTAATCTTTTTTATCGCTTGGTTTATGTCAAACCTTCTGACTGCCTCTATTTTCGGGGCCTTGTCCGTAACTATAGTATATTTCTTCTCTTCTAAAGAAGACTAATTGACAAACAGGGTCTCGCCCTAAGAAGAGTTAAATCGTGTTATCTACCATCTGCCAGATAAGACTCTAGTGTCTTCCGCATCTCCTTCTGTAATCGTAATCTTCTACTGTACAAGGACTGTCCTTGTACAGCAGCAGTGTAGCTATTTAGCATCACAGACTGATGAAACCGATCAGGTTAAAGCAGAAGAATAACAGAAAACTAATCTAAAAATCTTTGTCTAAATGTAAAAAGTCATCGCGGTAAGAACATACTGCTCCGTGCGGTGACTTGCGGCAAACAGGGTCTCGCCCTAAGAAGAGTTAAATCGTGTTATCTACCAATCGCCAGATGAGACTCTAGTGTCTTCCGCATTGCTTTCTGGATAAAGAGGCTTGTCCTCAAACAGATGGGGATTTGTTGCATTATGGTTTACACCTCTGTCTATGATATTCAGGTCGTGGTCGAAAGAC
>JBLIOC010000028.1:0-10876 GCA_047639355.1 Minisyncoccia bacterium
ATTGTTGATAATCTTGTATACTTTCTTTATGGAACTCTCCGAACGATTCATTCAAACTTTTGAAAAAGAAGGCTATGATTCTGTCTCCGAATGGCAAGATGAGCCAGGAAAGGCTTATCCGAAACACTCTCACGATTATAAGAGCTCGATTCTTGTAACCGATGGTTCGATTACCTTTGATATTACCGGACAGAAGAAAACCCTCTCCCCTGGGCAACGTCTTGATATTCCAGCTGGTGATCTGCACTCAGCCCAGGTTGGTGAAAATGGGGTTATTTATATTTTTGGTGAGATGATTGAAAAAGATTCGTAGTTTATTCTTTACAAAGAAACCTAGGATAGACCTGGAAAGCATAGCTTTCCAGGTCTATGTTTATAATTCAAATCGAACCATTATAATTAGTATATAATATACACATTATATGGTTCGGAATGAGGAAAAATATGAACAGGCAGTGGGTTTACGGAAACGCGGTTTTACTCTAGAAGAGATTGCTAAGGTGTGTGAAATATCCAAGTCTACCGCCTCAATATGGTTGAAAAATAAGGCTTTTTCAGCCCTCGTGACGAAACAAAATGTGAAACGTGCGGGGGCGGAAAACGCTAAACGATTGCAGTTGGTTGCGAAGGCTAGAGGGGGTGAAAGAAAGAGACGGTACGCTGACGCTGCCACTTCTGCCAAGGTTGAGTTTGCCCATTATCAAACCAATCCCCTATTTCTCGCTGGTTTGACCGCGTATGTGGCGGCTGGAGATCTTAAAGATGATCGAGTGATTCGTTTTAGTAACGTTTCTCCAGAACTACACCGACTCTTTGTGCGTTTTTGCATAGAGTTTTTGGGGATTGAAAAGCAGAACATACATTTATGGTTACATTTGTATGAAGGTGCGTCTGAAGAACGAGTTATGAAAATATGGTCTAAAGTAACCACTATTCCTTATTCACAGTTTTATAAAAATCAATTCGTGAATAAAGGCAGTCGAAAACCGTTGCACTCTGGCGTTGGAAATACTATAATCGGCAGCACTTACCATAAACAAAAACTAAAGGCTTGGGTGCAGTTAGTAAAGAAGTCTTGGTAAGTAATTAAATAGGCGGCCATGGTTAAGTGGTATAACGGGTCCTTGCCAAGGATCAGTCGGGGTTTCGATTACCCCTGGCCGCACAGTTAATCCCCCGAAAGGGGGATTTTGTGCGGCCAGGAGAAAGGTGCCTGCGCACCTTTCGGGGTAATCGAAACCGCCGGAACCATGTTTCTGCCTTTTCCTAGGGCAGAAACAGGTGAGGCGTGACCCGTGGCACTTATGAGCAAAGCGAATTTGTGACCATCAGGTTTCGATTACCCCTGGCCGCACAGTTAATCCCCCGAAAGGGGGATTTTGTGCGGCCAGGGGTAACATGCTGGGAGCATGTTACGCGGTAATCGACAAAGCTTTTGAGTTGGATCGTGAGGTATCGAAATAATCCATCCAAAAGGTGTACTGCTCCTGTAAACGAGTTTGCTTGAACTGCACTCAGAAAATAAGTGTATGCAAGCATCCACCCGTTTCATCGTTTGTTCAAGTAAGGAGGCGAATTTACTTTCTACGAAAGCTGTACACCTTGTCAGCATTTCCCATACTTCAAAATACTTGGCAAGGTCTTACGAAAGTCTCCCAGACTTTCTCACCTGGCCGCACAAAATCCTATCAAAAAGGTCTCTGAAAACAAGATTGTATTTGTCCACTAATATAGTAACGAAATATTTTTATGAAAATCACTAATAATCTAATGTCTACCGCATAACTAAAATTGGGGATAACTAAGTGGATAGGTGGATAAAGGACAAATAGCTAGTAAACTCCATGTCCTTTAGTAGAAACTGTTATAATTAAGTCGTATCCCAGACGAATTAAGCTTAATTCATGTCACGTGAAACGTTCCATATGAAACAAAACCAAAAACAAGGGAAAAGGAATGAAATTGGTGCTCTTGGGGAGCAGATTGCCTCCAAATACTTGAAAAAGCACGGTTTTACAATTATTGAGACAAATTACCTTAAAAAGTGGGGTGAAATTGATCTGGTTGCACGTGGAACATCACTTGTAAAGTTTGTTGAGGTTAAAACTGTTTCATATGAAACAAAAGAGATGTTGCAAGCGGCTATTTCACGTGGAACCTGGCGTCCTGAGGAAAATGTACATGAATCCAAGGTAAAACGTTTACATCGGGCGATTGAGAGCTGGATTATTGATAATGACTATGAAGGGGAGTGGGAAATTGATGTAATTGCCGTGCGAATGGTTCCACGTGAAAAATATGCGACCGTAAAATACCTTCCTAATATAATACTAGGTTGATACAGCCATATAAATATAATGTTTCATGTGTAACACGTCTCTCACGTGCCACGTGAAACGATTTATTTACAAAAGTTTACTTCTTTCTTGTGCCAGACTATTATTTATAGAATGGTTTACAGTCAAGCACCTAATCCTTTTTTGCTGTTGCGGTATGTAAAAGAAGTTCCCCGGGCAACTTAATAATGTGGTACCTGGTTCAGATTAAACGTCATGCAAAAATCTGTTAATATATTAAGTATGAGTAAACTTAAACAACTTTTAGATATTGAGGTTTTCTCCTTTGTTGATTCGAATTCTGATTGGAAATATGAAGAAGGGAAGTTGGAGGCTAATTTTCAGTTGCCGGACTTCACTGTTGCTATGAGTGCTGTTTCTGAAGTGGCTGAAGCAGCTGAGAGAATGAACCATCATCCAAAATGGAGTAATGAATACAATAAATTGTCTTTTTCTTTGTGTACTCATGAGGCGGAAGATAGTGTAACTAGTCTAGATGTAGATTTAGCTAAGGAGATTTCAGCTATTATGGGCGAAGCAGCGGCTTTGATGTAGTCTCGTTGAGCTTGTTTATGAACATGATACACTTTAGCAAATGGAACAATTCGACAGTAAGAACCACACTGGTGAAAATTTAGCCTCAAAATACGAAGCTGATGAGTCTGGCTTTGTAAGACTAGGTGATATTGCCTTGGGTGAGTTTGAAGGGCTACAATCGCAATATCTGAGTTATTATGTGGAAGGAAGAGTAAGAGGGTACCCAAAACTCGGTGAAGATATCAGGTTTGAAGGTCATCCGACAGATTGGCATCAACTTAGAATTCATAGAGATGATGTAGAAGAGTTTGTTAGTAGGGTCAAAGAGTATAAAAGTCAGTAAATAGTTTGACGGAATAAGAGGCGTCTGCTTAAAACACTCGCAATTTTTTGATTAGAATGTTATATTTTGCTGACTTTGATTGCTGATCTGGTAGTCATCGGAGTGAAGAGTAAAGCTAGGTAATAGAAGGGTTGTATGCAGAGCATACAACCTCTCTTCATTCGGTCATAGTGTGCAGCTGGCAAAGCCTGCTCCGATGAAATGTTATATAGAAACAGCAAGCAAGCTTTCTTTTCTTTATAAAATTTCATCGGACTTAGCACACTGCGACTCTCGTTTCATCGGGGTGTAAGCAGAAGCTTTCACCCCAGCGCTCGAAAGCTAAATGTAAAAGTAAACTTTTTCATTTCCTTTCTCACTCGGGGTGTAGCATAGTGGTAGTGTACTCGCTTTGGGAGCGAGCGGTCCGGGTTCGATTCCCGGCTCCCCGACAAATAAAAATACACTGAAGTCTTTTGACTTCAGTGTATTTTATTATTTTCGGAGGAAAGAAGGTGAACTGCTTCACCTTCGTCCGGAATCGAACGCCGGAGCGATGTGAGTTTACGAACGAGTGAGGTGTGTCCCGCGGCACTTGTTATTTTCAGAGCATAGCGATTGAAAATAACTTAGTGACCGTCAGGACGATTCCCGGCTCCCCGACAAATTAGAAAAACCAG
Source organism: Minisyncoccia bacterium (assembly GCA_047639355.1). Classification (GTDB taxonomy): domain Bacteria; phylum Patescibacteriota; class Minisyncoccia; order Phycocordibacterales; family UBA918; genus OLB19. The sequence continues at coordinate 3,876 of JBLIOC010000028.1, forward strand.
ACACTGTCTGGTTTTTTTATGGCTATGATAGAATATTGTAATGATTACTTACTATTTCCGATGCGAAATAGTTTGTGTGTATGTTTAGAAAAATATAGTTATGGCGAAACAACAAGTATTTTATATTCACGGGGGAGACGCTTTCAGTGATTATGATAAGTTTTTACAGTATTTAAACGCAATCCCTATCCGAAATTTGCCTGGGGCGGTGCAACTTAAAAACTGGAGCAGCACTCTTACTGAGGACTTGGGAGAAGAGTATGAAGTTTTTACACCACAGATGCCTAACAAACTCAACTCTAAATATGAGGAGTGGAAGGTTTGGTTTGAAAGACATTTTGAATTTTTACATGACGACGTAATATTGATCGGGTGGTCGTTAGGTGGCTACTTCTTGGCTAAGTATTTGGTAGAGAATGACACCCCATTTACCATAAAAGCCCTGTTTCTCATGGCTCCATTGTTTGAGAATATTGAGAATGATCCTGGCGGGGAAGATGGCGGGGATTTTTCTTTTGATATCCGCCAAGTGGAAGAATTGGCAAAAAAGGCTGGAAAAATATACCTATTTTGCTCCAAAGATGACCATGTTGTGCCATATGAACATTCGCTAAAGTTTAAAGAGGCTTTGCCTGAAGCTGAATTGGTTGTTTTTGAGGATAAAAACCACTTTTTAGTGGAGGAATTACCGGAATTGGTAGACCTGATTAAAGCATTGAAGTAGAAGGGTTGAAAACTAATGACTTTCTACCCAGCCAGGGAGCGTACGATTCGAGTAGATAGGGAGTAAGTACTTTTCGTTATACGACGTTCTTCTGTGAAAGAATGTGCTGTTTCGTCCGTCTACGTATATAATGGTTCTCACATGGCTGGGAAGAAATTAACTGACAATGTAGAGAACCACGAAAATCGCTTTTTGAAAGCTTTCGAGGAATATAACGATGCCTTGTTTCGACATGCGCTTTTACGCGTAAGTAACCGAGAAAAGGCTGTAGATTTGGTACACGACACGTTTACTAAAGTTTGGTCGTATATTCGAGACGGGTACGAGATAGATACCTTTCGTCCGTTTTTATACAAAGTTCTCAACAATTTAATTATTGATGAGTACCGAAAACGAAAGGAGTCATCGCTCGACGCCCTCTTGGAGATAGAGGGAGTAGACGAGGGCTCGTTCGATGAGTTGTCGGAAAGTTCAGCCGAGACACTGGCTGCGACAATTGACGGCAAGAAAGCTTTTGAGTTGCTTGAAGAACTACCAGACCAGTATCGAGAAGTAATTATTTATCGCTTTGTCGACCAACTAGGGCCAAAGGAAATCAGTGAGTTAACCGAAGAAAGTGAAAATGTCGTCTCGGTTCGGATTCATCGCGGACTCAAACTGCTTAGACAAAAAATAGAAGCCAACGACGAGTATGCCGAAGAAAAGAGAAAGTCAAAAGCCAAGCGAAACAACAAGTATACATAATGAAAAGATTTAGCGAACAACTTCATAAACAGTCAACTACCGTAAAGCTACGGGTGGCTGAGAAGCGTGAACTGCGTGAGCGGCTGGTTTCGTATATGGAATATCATCCGTTACCTGCCGACATGAAGGTTGTGAAGCCTGTCAAAAAGATTAAGTCAGCAACTGTGCCACTGTTCACTGATTCCTTTGATACATTTTCAATACCATTTGCAACTATATTTAAAACATCAGCGTTTGCCGCTGTTCTTATTTTGTTGGTAGTGCCATTCGTGGCAGAAAAAGCTATACCAGGTGACACTTTCTATGCAATCAAGGTGCAATTTAATGAAGAACTCCGCAGCACCTTAACTTTTGATTCTTACCAGAAGGTAGAGTGGGAAACGGAACGTCTGAACCGACGTATTGCCGAAGCCCGTTTATTGGCTAGTGAAGGTCGTCTGACCAAAGAAGTAGAAGCCGAAGTGGCTGATGCTGTTAGGGCTCACACCAATAACGCGAAGCGTGAAATTGAGGAGCTGAGGACCCAAGATGCGGATGCGGCAACAATTGCCTCAATTGCTCTTGATTCCACTCTAGAGGTACAGTCGACCTCTCTCAAGGGAGAAGGGAGTGGTGTAACAACCGGCGCTATAACCACAATGAACACTCGTCCAACTAATCTTATTGCAGATGCGATAGATGAGTCTCGTGGTGAGGTTGAAACATATACCTCTTCATCTACACCTCCGGCGTATGACAAGCTAATGGCCCGGGTTGAACAAAATACAACACGTGTGTACGAGCTTCTTGATAATATTAAAGAAGTGGCCCCAGCTTTGGAGTTAGCTGAAGTGACAAGGAGAATTGAAGATATAGAGCGTTCAATTCAAGTCGCTATTGAACTAAATACTGAAGAGGGTAACGAGGCACAGCTCCAATTGATTGATGTTTTACAACGAACTCAAAAATTGATTGTCTACATGACAGAAATTGAAGTGACTGAAACGATTGATATTGAAACTTTAGTCCCTGTAGAACTTACAGAGGTTGAACAAGATCAGGCAGTAGAGAATCTAACTAAGGAACTTAAACAAAAGCTTGGTAAAATAAACGAACTACTTACAAGAGTCGAAGACGAAGATGTCGTTAAAAAAGTTGAGTTTGCCCTCGATATAATTGCTGCACCTTCAATGAAGATGTCCCCATCTTCAGATAATCTCTCAGCCTTTCGTTTGGTATCTGGTGAAGCTCTGGCAATAGCTGATGACATGATTGTATTACTTGAAAGAAGTTTACAGCGGGCTGAGGAGTTGGTTACTAACGAATCAGCTACTACCACATATGATGGTGTAGACATTGAAATTGAAGACGTTGAACAAGCTACTTCAACCGAAGAGTTTGTTGAAGAAATTGAGGAAAGTGGAGAGGTAAGCGAGCTGGAAGAATTGAATGGTAGTTCAACCGATACGGTGAATATACAAGTTGACTCGAATATATCGTCTACTACAATTGAAGGCGTTTAATTTACAAAAAGTAAAGCCGTACGGAGTCATTCGTGCGGCTTTACTATTAAGTATGAAAATTACTTCAATCCAGAAAAGAACATGATTACCTCAGTAAATTTACCTCCAAGTAATGAACATTATGTGTCCTGTCACGAAGAGAGTGAAGTATCACCCTGTGAACATTGAGTCTTGAGGCGCAATTTGTTAGGGTTAGTGAATATTCAGTAATAAATACCTAGTATGTTTGACCAATTTTCTGCTAACGCCATCGCAGTAGCCCTACCAAATTTAACCTACACGATCCCATATTATGGGGAGGTAAACTTCGAACAGGCTGTCATGGCAATAATTGTTTTTAGTGGGCTAACAGCTAGTTTTTGGTTGTTACAAAAGGTATTTTTACAGCACGCAAAAACGCTTGCTAGCAAGACTTCGGGTTCATTTGACGATGTGCTAGTTAAGTCAATCGAGGGTGTAAGAGCGTGGGTCTATAGTTTGGTGGCATTATATGCGGCCTTGCAGTTTTTTGTACTGCCCGACATGTTGACTAAGATTATCTCTGGTATTTTCATATTTACAGTTGTTTGGCAGGTGATTGAAATAGCCACTGGTCTAGTTGAATATTTTGCCAGTACCTTTTTGGAAAAGGATAAAGATGATGATGGGGTAATTGATCCAGCTGCAGCTAATGCTTCTAGCATGGTGACGTTTTTAGCTCGCATTTTACTTTGGACACTCGGCACTCTGTTTATTTTATCAAATCTCGGAATTGAGGTAGGGGCACTTATTGCCGGTCTGGGTATTGGCGGTATCGCTATTGCGTTTGCCCTTCAAGGAGTACTTAGTGATCTCTTTGCTTCTTTTTCTATCTACTTCGATAAACCGTTTAGGGTTGGTGATTACATTATCGTTGGTGCAGACTCTGGAACGGTAGAAAGGATTGGCATTAAGTCTACTCGCATTCGCACTCTCCAAGGAGAAGAGTTGGTGGTTTCAAACGCTGAACTTACCACCGCCCGAGTGCAGAACTTTAAAAAAATGCAGGAAAGACGGATCGTGACTCAGTTTGGGATTACCTATGAAACACCACAGGAAAGAGTCTTGGAAGTGCCTGGTATTGTGACGCGTATATTTGAGGAACTTGAAGACGGTCGACTCGACCGCGTACATTTCACTTCTTTTGGTGATTCGGCACTTATTTTTGAATTGGTCTATTACGTGGAGTCATCTAACTACGCTGATTATCTAAATATTCAACAGACTTTCAATTTTGACTTGTTGCAACGATTTGCTGAACTTGGTATCGAGTTCGCGTATCCGACTCAAACTATTTACACTAAAGTGACGAGTTAGTTTGACCCTGTTGCAGAATAGTAAGGAGGAAAGGAGTTAATGTCTCAGCAAAGATTGTAGCCCGGTAAGGTAGGTTGCCGCTGAGGTTTTCTGCAAGTGTAAAACCAGTTTCTTCTGCGATAGTTCGCTCAACGTGAGATAAGGTAATGGCACGCAAGCTACCAACACCGTCGGTCGCATCGTCACCACGAGTAACAATCATGCCTATCACCTCCCCATCAGTATTTACTACAGGGCCACCAGATGCCCCCTCAGCCCCGACCACACTGCCACGAACGGAAAATACGTCAGCATAGTTAGAACCGAAGGTATAAAGCTCAGAAACGGAAGTATCAGCCCTTTGCGGGATTAGGTCTGCAAAAGGCCCGTTGGCGAGAAGGTCATCAGCTGGGTAGCCAGCTGCCACTACAGAATTATTTTTGGTCGATAGAGGAAGTAGTTTAGAGTTAAAACTGAGAGCAGGAAATTGGGCCGGAAGAGGGGTATTGTCGATATTTCGACTAACATATAATAAGGCATAATCTCGTTCACCGGTTCCCATTGGTACCGCGGCATTCATTACGGTGGCGTTTTCCTGAATCCAGGCTGGTGGTAAGTAGAGGAGTTCGGCGTGATATTGAGGGGCAGCCGGATTGCCACTTCTTACGATACATTCAGTTTCACCAAATTCGTCAGTTTCTTCCATAAGGAGAAATTGGGCCACATGAGCGTTGGTCATAATTACGCCATCGGGGTCAATAAAGAACCCTGTACCAGTAGTAGTACGAATGTATTCGGGGGTTGTGAATGTACAAAATATATTTACGATAGCCTCAAGCGGATCATTGGTACTAGCTCCCGTGAGCCCAGTGGCGCTACTAAGGGCAGCTTGCTGGTAGTCTGCGCTGCGTAGAAGAATGTCGGGTATAACCTGGCCAATTATACTCGGCAAGGAAGAAAGAATGGTTTCAGTTTCGGCTGATTCATCAATAATTACGGTTGGGGTTTCTGGTTCGGGTGATATCCACGAATCAATTCCCAATGCAAGGCTGTTAGTAAAGGCTAAGTATGTGGTTATTATGGCAATAAAAAAATCAGTCACGTAGTGCATACAGGGAAGTATAACACCACCCTAGAGGGGCTTTTTTCTTTATGTGGTCTGTTCAACGAGGTTCGAACTTTTATCTAATTAAATCAAGAGATTTGTAGTTAAATCTATCGAGCTCTTCTTTTATATCAGTATAGGCTTTTCCAGCTAAAACTCCTCCAGCAATAAATGTTTCCTGAGTTATGTCTTCAAGGCAGAACCCAGGCATCGTAAAAGAATCCTTTGAATCTTCACTTCCAAACTCGAAATCAATCAATACTAGACCTAATAAGTCACCTTCAAATACATCAAATTCCGCAGTACACCCCTCGTGCTCGAAATAATACCGTGTCTTTTCAACTTTACGAGATTTAGTATCAGAAAAACTTTCAAACTCAGTTTTATTTAGGTTAATAGTAGTTTCTAATTGTTTCGAAGCATCCCCGTCTTTGATTGGTGTCTTACGTGTAAGTTCGTATGAATCACCGTTTCTCCTTATTCTTAAATCTGAGTGGTCAGTACCGTTATTAACGTACAGGTCCACTATTTTCTTTGAGTGACAATTAGTCAAACTGTCTGGTAGCGACTTAGCGAGATAAGTTAGTTCTAACTCAATCATAAAATTATTATATTATTTTAGTAATTGCCAAGATGCGTTATCTCCGACTCTGAATATAGACAGTTTACTCAAAAGTTCGAGAATGGCAATTATTCTAGTCATCCTCCTAACAATAAAACCCATAAATAAGGGCTCGTTGTATTTGTTTGGTCTGTTCAACGAGGTTCGAACTATTATTTCAGAAAAGGATTTTTCATTTCGAACAGTATTTCAGGAGTCTCATTATTGATTTGGTGAGTAGGTATTCCATATTTCTCTGAGTACAGAACATCAACAGCGCAAAATTTCGCCTCATCCCAGCTCATTTCCAGTTTATTGGATACAGACATCACCTTTTCTTCAGAAGTACCTTCTACCTCAATGAAGGATTCAAGGAATGGCCAGGTATCGATTGTTATTTCAACTTCATCTATAACCCATAGCTCTCGTTTTGTTTCTTGATAAGCTTTTCTTTCGCATCCAAGAGTAGTTAATATCAGCTCAGCTTCCTTGTAATTATTTACTTCAACGCAAGCTTCTTTCTGGTCTTCTATATTGTTGCCATCAACCACTTTGAGGCTCATGGTTATTTTGTCCCCCTCATCTCTGATTCTCATCCATCCGCCCTTGATTTCATTATTTTTAGGAAGATTAAAAACTGTACGTTTCTGAGTAAATTCCACTCGTTTTAAAGTTGCACCAACTTCTGTTAGTTTATTTCGTATTTCGTCCTTATCGATATTTGTGAAAGTCGCTTCGTATTCTATTTCTATATGATTGATACTATACCAAAGTTCGAAAGCAGTTGTGTTTTCAATCACCCTCCAACAATAAAACCCCTAAATATGGGCTCATTGTATCGGTGCGGGTGAGAGTAATCGTCCTGACGGTCACAAATTCACTTACGTTCATAAGTGCCGCGGGACACGGCTCGACTGTTTTCTCCCTAGGAAGGGAAGAAAGACATGTCTCCGCCGTTCGATTCCCCACGAAAGTGACATAGGTCACTTTCTTCACTCCGCACTACAGACG
>JBLIOC010000029.1:0-9964 GCA_047639355.1 Minisyncoccia bacterium
AAGAAAGGCTTGCCACAGCAGAGTGAGCAGCCGCAGCCTCAGTTCGCACCCTTTCCATCATTACCTCATAAGTATTCGCACTATCCAACATAGATACAACCTTTTCCGCCTCCGCTGAGGTCATTTCTGCTTTATCATCATACAAAATACGAATTTCTTCTTTATTAGAATCAGTAGCATTTGCATACCACCATAAAATCGGTAAGGTTTTTTTACGTTCCAAAATATCTCCACGTACTCTCTTGCCAGTCTGTTCGGAAGTACCCCAAATAGAGACCACATCATCACAAAGTTGATACGCTACGCCAAGTTCATATCCATAGGTAAATAAAGCCTCCTGTTCTGTTTTTGAGACACCTGCTACTAGTCCAGCTATAGAGGTGGATGCAGCAATTAGGTCTGCTGTCTTCCGGCCAACCATTTTTAAATAGGCTGACTCGTTGACGGAACGATCACCTAAACTAGCTTTAGTTAGAGTAAAGTCTAGATACTGACCTTCCGAAACATGTAAATACTGTTTCAATAGAAAACTTTGTAATAATATTTTCTGTTCAGCTGACAAAAAATTATTCTCCAGGACAACTTGCAAAGATAAGAGCATTTGTGCATCACCATCATTAATTGCATTATCAACTCCAAATAATTTCCAAACTGTTGGTCGACCTCGACGGAAAGTATCTTTGTCTACAATGTCGTCATGAATGAGAGTAAAATTATGAAACAGCTCCAACGAAAGAGCGGCTGGGAGTGATTCTTGCAACACACCATAAAATTCACCCAACAATAATGCCAAACCGGAACGGAAACGCTTCCCTCCGTAACTCTTCGCTTCTTCCAAATTTTCATTAGCAAAACCCATAAAGTACGCCATGTGTTTGTACATATCGTACGAAGGAGTATTTTGTAAAACCTGTGATAATTCAATATCAAACATTTCTCCGTACTGACTGAATAGCTCTCGAATTTGCATTCCCCCTTTCATAATTATTTACCAAAGTTACGCTGTCGTTCTTTATAATCCTTTAAAATCTGAGACAGCATCTCTGGCGTCATCTCTGGCCAAAAAGGCTCAACAAAAACTAATTCACTATAAACTGACTGCCAGGGCAGAAAATTTGAAAGCCTTTTCTGACCACCAGTTCGAATAATCAAATCTGGATCTGGCATACCCTCTGTCCAAAACAAGTCTCCAAAAGATTTTTCCGTTACCTCTTTCCCTTTTTTAATTACTTCATTAACTGCCGCCACAATCTCAGCTCGTCCGCCATAAGAAAGTGCAATCCAAATGGTTGTACCAGAATATTTTTCACTAGCAGATTCAACTTTAGCAATCTGTTTTCGGAAGGGTTCTGTGAATTTTTGTAGATCACCTACAAAACGATATCGAACTTTTTTCTCTATTACATTTTCATCATTATTTTTTTCACTGAGCTCATTTAGTTTTTCAGCGAAAAAATCCATCAAGTATGAAACTTCTTCCTCATCGCGATTCCAGTTCTCACTGGAAAAAGTATAAAAGATTGCGTGTGGAATACCTACATCGCGGACAAATTGTATTGTTTTAGCCGCAACTTCGGCACCTTTTCTATGACCTTCCTGGGTAGACAGGTTCCTATCCTTCGCCCAACGGCGGTTACCATCCATTATGAAGCCAAGGCACTGTACGTCAGTTTTTTCCATGGTGATTAATGTAACACAGAGAACTCATCAAAAGTTTTATTAGGACTACTCCATTCAACAGCGACCCCTTCTACCTTAGATGTAAGGGAGCCTTCGTATAAATACTCAACAAATTCTTTAAGAACGTCAGGAGAACCATGAGCCACAACAACAACCGACCCGTTCTCTTGGTTCTGTACAAACCCTACCAATTCCAGTTCGGTCGCAGACTCTTGAGCGTAAGTTCGATACGCAACTCCCTGGACTACTCCTGTGACAATGCAATGCATTTCTACCATAGGAAACAGTATACCTTGAATATCGGCAATCCAACAAAACACTATTCGTCTTATCTTACTTGCAAATTATGCCAATCTGCATTATAAAGAAAACTGACATAAACCAAAAAGGAGTTCTTAATAAGATGGTTAAATATGTGATCGTTGCAGTGCCAACACTAAGAGAAACCGAAGCAAACAATTTTGATTTCAGAAAGCTACAGACTCAAAACATGAAATCTGTTCGAGGAATGCGCAAAAAACGCAAACCTTTCAGAAACAATAAACTTTGGTTGCGTGGAAAAGGGCGGCCCATTCACTAATATTTATCATCCCAGCAGTCAGTCTCCTTACTAAGAGACTGACTGCTATTGTTTTTTTTGAAAAATTGAGTACGATAGTGCCTACATTATAGTAATGTTGATGTGGAACAATTAAATATTTATTTGCGCGATTAGCTCAGTTGGTAGAGCAGCTCGTTTACACCGAGAAGGTCGGGAGTTCAAGTCTCTCATCGCGCACAACACGACTAGAAGCACCCTTCGGGGTGTTTTTTAGTTTGAAACATAAGGATAATTTAGGTGTTCCAGTTTTTATTTCTTCGTATGTTGGAAGCTCATCAAAAACTAGGGACCAGATAGCCACTTGGTCTGCTTTTGACCTTGTTTTCAAAAGGATTTCTCCAGGGTGTTCCAGTAAATATTCCGCATGTTTCAAATACGATGCAAAGTCATGCTCAGTAGACTCAGACCGGTTTCGCTTCCCCTCTTCCTGTTTAATCTCTTCATCAAGATTTTGTATATCAGTCTCTAATTTTCTCTCCAGAGTATCAGTAGTCGCACGTTCCAATTTGTCATAAAGTGTTACGAGTCGAGTCTTCATAGAAACAACTTCCTTTGCTTTTTGTTGAGAAACACCAACCTGCTCTTTATGTTGTTTTCGATATACGTCTTTCATTACCAGTGCAAAACCTTCTCTATACTCATCGGTAAAAGAAAGATTATTTACAAAATCTTCTACCAGTTTATTTAGGTCTTTCTGTGGTACTCCGTAACGTTTATGTTTAGGCGCTCCATACCTACCACCTGAACAATGATATGAAGGAAATTTTGCTCCCGACTTACCCTTAGAACCGCTTGCCCAGAAGGGGTTATTACAAATAGGACACTTAATTACATGTTTATACCGATATTCATCACTAAACTGTGTCTTAACACGCTTTGTCTCATCGTAGTTTTTTAGAAGTTCAAACAGGCCGTCTCCAGTATCCTTCAGATAAAACTTTCCTTTATTTGCCTTGTTCCAGATATCTAAATCTACCAATCCATCAAACATAGCCTTTACAGGCAGTTGATGCGTCCATTTCTTACATATGACACCTGCGTAAGTTGGGTGACGAATTATTTTATCTAATTGCTGTTGGTCCAATGGTTTCTCCCCCATCTTACCGACAGCATACACACCATCTATATCTCTTCGTATTCTCTTACGAGACTTATATCCCATTTTATTTATCTTCTTGATAATCTCTTTATCAAGAAGTATTCCTTCTGCTCTTAATCGAAATATCTCTATAACATAGGGAGACTCTTTTTCATCTGGTATTAAAATCGTCCTTTTTATACCTCTGCCGTCAGTTTCTCGTTGCTTCTGAGTAACAAAACCATATGGATAAGTACCTATCCAGTACCCTGCTTTAGTAAGGTCAATTTGTCTTCCAATAAGCCTGACTAATTGGTCATCAATCTGGTCTCGTTTTACTTCAGACATCAATTGTTCGGGTATCTTGCTTGGTCGTTTTTTAGCAAAACCATAACCATCAGCCAGGTCTCCATGTTCTTCCATTACATTTATTTCTTCCTGGATGATGCCGAAAGTGTCTCTAACATCCACCCCAAGCTTTCTAATGCTATCAGTAATCACTGTATACGAGCTTGAGCCACCTCTGGTTAAGCGACCTATATCCAAAACTATTACATATCCAACCCTCCCTTGATTACAATACAAATACCCCATCATCTCATCAAACTTCCGTCGATTATCAACCCTTCCTGTAAAAGCATCCTGAAATGGCTCTACCAAAACCTTAAGGCCATTACGGTCCGCATACCTCCGACATATTAAAGCTTGTTTCTCCAAACTCTCACCTTCCTGTGCTTGTTTCTTAGAAGAAACACGACAGTAGATAACACAAGTCTTTATTTTCTTATTAGAAATAGTCATAATTAGTTTGTAATATTTTCATTGATTACATACGCTAGTCCATAGAGCTTTCTCCTCAAATCTTTAAGTTCACCATCAGTCTTGGTCGTATCTTTAATCTTCCTCCTCAATTTATCTAACGACACTAAACTCTCTGTGTACCCCTCAATATCTTTTTCAAGTATTCCCTCTATTTCAAACACCTCTCTCCACCCCTGCCAAGACAAATCTTTAATTGCGTCCGTACCAACTGTAAATGTAAGGTCGGGGAAAATGACAAACACCTTTTCGGGTGAAATATCGACAATGTAATCTTTACCAAAGAATTCAGAATATGACTTAGTTGAAGGTACCACTTCTACTACAAAGCCATTTGCAGACTGGTCTTGATCATCAGTGTCATCAATATGAGCCATCACAATATGATGAGCCGAACCTTCTTCATATTTATTTGTAGTAATAAACCCACGTTTATTTTCTGCCTTAGCTTTAGCTAGTTTTTCTTTGTCTCCAAAACCCTTTTCACCATATACAATCATCGAACCTAAATCCTTAGATAATTTCCACCGGGTATACAGGTCGAATGTACCAATATATTCAAAAATTCTCTCCGCAACTGTTTGAGGACTTAACATAACTCTATTGTACCCAATTCGCCTCTAGAGCACTATAACTAGGACCTTTCTGTATCCATCTCCTCAAGTACTTCAATGATAGTCTCAGTGCTCTTAGGACCGAATATAGCGGCATGTAGATGCCCATCACTTCGAGACTTTCTTTCCATCTCACCACCCTCGTACGCATGTGATAGTGGTTCGGCAGTACCCATTTTCTCGATATACCATTGAGAAGTCTTAACGTCTCCTTTTTCTAGGTTCTTTCGTACGTTCTTCCAAGCTAGTGACAATAGCTCACTTTGTGCGGTAGTCATTTTTGTACGAAGTAACAGGTCACCCTCCATAGTGTCTCGCATAGTGGTATATGGAACGCTTGTTATCTCACAAGCCTTTCTCAGTGAAAGACCCTCTTTTAGATAGGGTTCAATCTTAGTAAAAAGTTCGTGTTTTTGTTCGGTTGTACGAGCTTTGCCTCTCATATCTCAATTATACCATTTAGTGTTAAAATGGTCTTAATGTTTACTTTTATCAGCACCGTCATGATGCAATCCATTACGGGTGCGGCACTGGGTCTAGTTAGTATTGGTGTTGTAACCGCATTGGTGCCATTAGCAATTGCAGCACTTAACTCCCAAGATGCACGTCAAGTCTTTATTAGAAAAGTAATTCTAAATAGTGTCATTAACAAGAAACGAGCCGTTACTAGTTTTGTCTTGTTATTCCTACCACTTATTTTATGGACAGAAGACAGTTTGATTATTAACACCGTAATCTCTGCATTGTGGTTTATTGGCTTATGTTTTGTATACCCAATATTTTCCTCACAAGTACGATGGTTCAGCGGAGATACTAAATTATTTATAAAAAAATACTTTTCGCGTATCGATAATCCTAATAATCGAGTCGCTGATTGGTCGTACTACTGGTCAACTGAGGAAGGGCGTTTCGATAATGATTTTGTTGAGGTATTCTTTGAAAATGTGAGTGAGTGGAATAAATCTACTAATATGCAGAAATTGGAGATGTTAAATCAACTAATCTTTTCTGTGGCACCAGCAATTGATAAAGTAAGTACAATTAGTTTTTCTGGTAATGACGGTTTCTTAGCAAAGCTCCTTGAACTTAGGCTGGAAATCTGGGAGTCAGAGCAGCATAATCGCTATGTCGCCGGTGACACAATTGGTTCAGCACACCAAAACTTTGGAAAAGAGCGTCTTGATGAGCTTATTACTAACATACTACTTCGTTCACTCAAGGAACATCATTCATTTGGCTTTTTTCATGTATTTGAAAAGCATCTAGAGAAGGTAGTCCCTCTTGATATTGAACAGAGTATCCGCACAGAAGACGGTCGCGAATTAAAGTACGTAGACAGTCTACTTTACCGTTTTTATGGAACACTTTTTGACAACATCCAAGACTCGCGTGAAGAGCGTGATATTTGGGAACACTATTTTCCCAAGATACTTAAAATTAAGACTGATAATCTCACACAAGACCGTTCAGCAATAAACATAATTACTCTCGATAGTTACTTTAACTACGCTCAGAAACGCATTAGTGAACAAAAGGAGCGCTCCTACGATTGGCACCTTGATAAGGTGATGAGAGGTATTTTACCCAACGTTCATCCAACTATATGGGGTGTGTTTACGGAGCTACACTCATCACCACACAGCCCTCAGGTTGCAATAGAAACTATGATTAAGCATGGAAAGATTTTAGGGGGTTATAATATTAGTAGCGTTTCAACAGTAGGAGATGTTTCGGATGAAGAAATCACCCGTTTATTAACTGAACAAGAAGACATGGCTAAGCAGGAAACAAAACAAATATTTGAGCACTTTGCTTTTGGTTATGTAACTTCACAAAAATATTTTGATTTATGTCTGGGTTATGTCAACGAGCATAAGATTGATGAAGAGAATAAAGTAGAACAATCGAGAAAGCATCAACTTATAAGTGCTATTACCTTTATTAAAGATGTCTATCTAAAAAAGAGTACCGACACAAAATAACAATATAGACATGAAATTCCCCGAGTCAAACACACCCAAACTCCTGGTAATTGCAACTCTACAAGGTTTGACCTTTTACGCTGCTTTTGAAAAGATTTTCTTTCAAGAAAACGGTCTGAGCATTATTCAGATAGCCCTCCTGACGGTTGTCTTTAGTTTAACTATGATAACGCTGGAAGTACCAAGTGGAGCGCTCAGCGATAGATGGATACGCAAATACGTGCTGTCTCTGAGCATTCTTGCTTCAATTGTAACGCTGCTTCTATTTGTAACTGGCGACAGCTTCCTACAATTTGCAATCGGTATGTTTTTTGCTGCGCTGGCTTTCGTACTGAACTCAGGAACCAATACGTCTATCCTTTTCGACTCTCTTAAAGAATTTGATGCCACTGAAAAGTTTGAAAAATATTTAGCGCTTAGGAGAATTCTCTCAGGAGCAGGATTTGCCATAGCATCCTTAATTGGTGGCTGGACTGCTAATCAGTACGGCATATCTATGGCAATCTGGATTACACTAGGCGCATTAGTACCAGCATTATTACTATGTCTCAATTTACGGGAACCAGTCTTTCATAAAACAACTGGCGAGCTATCTTATTTTGGGCATATCGGTCATACAGCAAAACACCTAACGAGTAGCAGATACTTCATTAACGTGATTGTTTTATCAGTAATGATTATGTCAACACATATTTTGATTGAAGATTACTCTCAGCTTTATTACTTTGCAGTCGGGTTTAGTTTACTTTCAATCGGTATCATTTCTTTTTTCGAAGGACTGAAAGAAATGGTCGCAAATTATCTTGGGGCTATGACGTCTCAACTTAAAAATCTACCACTTATGTACGGCTGTTTACTTGTAGTGATGGCGGGTGCTCTTTTGTTTTCAGCATGGCAACAGAACATACTTGGTGTAGCTGGTTTGTTTATTGCGTCAGCTATGTTTTTCATTATTGACGTACCTCTATTGGGTGCATTTCACAAACAACTAGACAGTAGTATCAGAGCAACTTCTGAGTCATTTATGAACTTAGTTACTGAGCTGTCAAAAATGTTACTAGCAATTGGGTTTGCTTGGATTGCAAACTTGTATGGGGTACCGTTTGGTTTCGGAGCTTTAGGTATTCTGATGTGTGTTTATATTGTTTACTACTGGTTGTTTGCATATAGGACATTTGCTGAAAATAAATAGTATTTTAGAAATTTCTCACCCCTACTACCCTGTTCTAGTATAGTGTCGTTAAGTATTACTATGAACAAATCCTTACCAAACAAGCTCATTTTCAGTGAACTCTGGAATGGTTCGGGAGGTGAAAATATATTTCCAACGTAATATCTCCATTTCTAAGGTGTTCCAGTTCAAAAATTCTTCGCGCACTAGTACAAAATGAGCACACCTCCGGGTGTGCCTTTTTTGTTAGTGCGTGATGAGGAAGCAAACTGCTTTGCTTCCGGAGAGACTTGAACGGCGGAGACATGTTCTTCTCCCCTTTCCTAGGGAGAAAACAGTCGAGCCGTGTCCCGCGGCACTTATGAACGTAAGTGAATTTGTGACCGTCAGGACAAGTCTTTCATGGTGCACTAGCATTTTAAACCACCCTTTTGGACGGTTTAATCGTTCAGGTCTCTGAGGAAAAAATAAATGGTATGCCAATTTAAGTAAAAGCCTACTTGCCACAAAAAACTTCAGTGGTGTTGAATCCAACATTTTGATTTTACTGGACGCGTTTTCTATGCACGTATGTCAGATGGACACGTCTTTACAACGTGTCCAAGATATGCTATTTTATGGACACGTTTATATCACGTGTCTATTTGATGTAAATCAAATAAATAGTCAAAATATCATGTCATTCAATAGAGAAATTCCTTATAACGACTTACCTTTACTCCCGCCAAAGGTTGAGGTTGAATCAAAAAATATCTTAAAAAAAGCAATCACTGCTAATAAAGCCTTGGCGGGCATGGCAAGTTTGTGTAAACAATTGCCAAACGAATCTGTGTTATATAATTCCTTATTTTTGAAGGAAGCAAAAGATAGCTCGGCTATTGAAAATATAATAACTACTAATGACGATATATATCAATCCTTCACTGCAGACCAAAAGATAACCAACCAAAACACCCGAGAGGTTATGTTTTACTTAGATGCACTGTGGGTAGGAATGGATGAGATGAAGAATACTGGAGTACTCACTGAAAGAACATTCGTACATATTGTTAACACTATTCGTGAAAATACTGAGGGAATCAGACGAAACCCTGGAACACGAATAGCGAACCAGTCTACTGGAGAAATTGTATACTCTCCACCAGAAGGTAGAGACGTTATCTCAGCAAAATTGAAGAATATCGAAGAATATATTAACACTGATGATGGGGTTGATTTCCTAATAAAAATGTCAATCATGCACTATCAGTTTGAGGCGATTCATCCTTTTGCAGACGGTAACGGTAGGACCGGTAGAATACTCAACGTTCTTTACTTAGTAAACAACGGTCTCGTTGATCACCCTATGCTATTCCTCAGTAAATACATCATTGATAACAAAGATGATTATTATACGAAACTTAGACTGGTTACCGAAAATGGAGAATGGGAGAGCTGGATAATCTATATGCTTGAGGGTATAGAAGAAACATCAAATTTCACTAGTCGTAAAATTAACGACATTGTCCGAGCAATGAAAGACATGAAAAATATCATTCGGAAAGAAGAGCCTAAAATGTATTCAAAAGATTTGCTCGAGGTTCTCTTTAAGCAACCCTACTGCAAAACAAAATTCTTAGAAGAAGCTGGTATAGCAAAACGTGAAACAGCAGCAAAATATCTAAACCGACTTGAAGAATTAGATATTTTAAAGAGCAAGAAAGTCGGAAAAGAAAAACTGTACGTGAATAAAGTATTTTACGAAATATTAAAATACTAACCGTATAAAATAGCTTTGTATTATAGTGAGTGATTTATAAAGTGTGTAAGCATAACCGTTCTAACGTCGTCCCTCATGGCGCACTAGTACAAAATGAGCACACCTTCGGGTGTGCCTTTTTTGTTAGTGCGCGATGAGGAAGCAAACTGCTTTGCTTCCGTAGAGACTTGAACGGCGGAGACATGTTCTTCTCCCCTTTCCTAGGGAGAAAACAGTCGAGCCGTGTCCCGCGGCACTTATGAACGTAAGTGAATTTGTGA
>JBLIOC010000030.1:0-9951 GCA_047639355.1 Minisyncoccia bacterium
TTTGAATGTTTGAATGTTTAAGTCAATACGGTTGCACCGTTTTGACTTGGAACTACTGTTATTGAAGACTGCTAATTGTTTAATTTAAACAAAAGTTACAACAACCTCTAATATTTACAGCTCCTGGAACCATTATCATCTGCTCCTGCAGGCGATTAGATGAGTGAAATGTCTTACCCTGTATGGTTATGGTTTCAATTATAGGTATTGAGAGTTTTTTTGCCGGTACTGGTGGCGGTGTATACAAGAAGCCAAGGTTATTACAACTTTGACCCGTTACACCTGTAAACCAGTCGACAATGATACCGTCGCCCAAATCGCAACGTAAGGCTCGGTCTACGCGACCGAGTTGCTTTTCTAGATTTGGTGTTAGTTTTGAAGCTAGGTTTTTGTTTCCATTTACCCGACCTCGCATCTGACGGTATTTTGAACCATCTTCTACCCTTTTTACTTGACATTCGTTCTTTTCTAACATTACAGCCAGAGTAGAACAATGAATATTCAGCAACCCTGCAACCTCACCAATACTTTCTTGACACTGTTGCACAGCCGAACTATTCTTTCCTTCGTATGAGTCTTCATGCATTTTTCGCCAAGGCTTAAATGCACTGTCCGGAATCACACTTTGTGTAAAACCAGAGTATTGAACATTTTCTTGAGCGTTTGCTGGCAAGGCCAGAAGCAGTCCAAGGAATAAAATAATAGCCATTAAGGCTTTTACACTCCCCAGAATTTGCTTCCAACTTTGCACCTCTAGATACTTAAGTTTCATTTTCTTTTTCCTCTTCAGTTGTCAAAGACCAAGGTCTTTAAGATATAAATGTAAGTCTGTCAAGACCTATTCCTGGGTAGTTTTATAGCATACTTTTTATAAAAAAGCAAGGAGTTAGGGTGCTATTTAGACATGTATTATGTCAGACTTAGTAGCATATCTTAATAATCGTCAAAATGACTTAACCTATACAAATCGGAAGATAACGCTAGTATTAATGCTTACCCACGCAGAAGTATTAAAAATACCTGTCAACACAACAAATGAAGCATGGGACGATGATTATCTTTGTATAAGAATTTTGGTACTTAAAGATTTATGCCAAAGAGTACTACCGCTAAGGCTCAGCCCAACAAACTCCAATCCGCACAAAAGAAGAAGTGAAGTCATTAGCTGTGAATTATTCAATATGAAAAAAGTCCCTAAACGCAATGCGTTTAGGGACATGATCTTGATGGGTCAGGGCGAAAGCCTAGACCACACCATCACCGTTACGGTTGTGGTGGACGAGTTATTTGTAGTAGCAAAGTGGCGGCTGATGTTCCAGCAGCAGCAGCCGTGGCTGGTGTGCTGAAAACATCACTGCTCCCAAGCACGGAGGCATGCATACTTTGCCTGGCATAGGTATTATTGTTTATAGTGCCGTCACCACAATCAATAGCACAGCCAGTACCAGTATAATTAGTAAGTGTTTCAGCACCACTACTGCCCATTTGCTGAACATACGATTCTCCATTCGTACCACCAAATTGTGTAGTGCCAATACCAGCATAAGCGGCTGAGACGACATTCTGAATTATGTTGTTACCGACAGTCAGTTGCGTACCAGCTACCCCAATGCCAGAGCTTTCGATTACTAATGGGGTATCAATATTATCCACCCAAGCTTCGCCCTCAGATCCAGTGTAAACATCGGCAGCCAGTGCTGCTTCCGCTACATTACTGGAGCAATCTGTACACAACGTACCGTTAGTGACTGCCGTCAAGTTTGTGCTGGACTCACCATCCGAAAACGTATTATTGTATCCTTCTTCTCCTAAAAATTGGGCATTAACATCGCCGTCGAAGTAGGTGGAACCATCGATACTCAATCCAAAAATTAGATCGTGTTCATCAGCAAAGACACTTTGCCCCAACGGCATCAGTATTGCCACGAAAATAAATGTATTTGTAAAGAACTTATTCATCTTGAATTTCCTCTAGCTGTAAAATGTTTATGTTTCGCCGACACATGTCGACAGCTTCTGCCTCACAAGGGTGAAGCAGAAGTGACATTTTCCCCAAAAGGGAGTTAGGCCACATCTGTCGCACGCCATAAAGGCTCGATTAAGATAGCACACTATAAAAAAATGTCAACCCCTCTGTGTTAACTTATGGATTTAAAGACGAGGTTCGGCAAAATCTTCTCTACTATCTTCTTGTGATTTCCTAACATCTTGCCGTAATTGCTCGGCTCGTTGTTTAGTATCAACTTCATCTAGCACTGCAGGAGAGCTTGATTCTAAACCACTTTCCTTCGCGTCATTCAGTGATGATAGCGATACAGCGAGGAACATTAAGAGTACTGGAAGAGCTAATCCTAACCATGCCAATGTGATATATTTCCCTCTTCCTTCTGAGACAGTAGCTGTGGATGATATTGGACGGACGGCTGATAAGTTACCGTAAAGCTCCATACCAGCGTGAATTCCAATTAATGAAGCACCGGCTCCTACAAACTGAAACAGTATCCCAACAATGAGATCAGCCATACCCCCTTCTCCAAAGGCGCTAAAAACCAGACCACTTATCACCCCCGATACGATGAAAATAACAAAAAGGATTAGGCCAAGCACTATCACTCGACCGGCCAAAGCCAAGACATTACCCTTAACTAAGTCTCGACTACGCAACAGAGCAGGAATTCCTCTTACTCCCTCTTTAACAAATACATACTGAGCAAAGTACAAATAGAATGAGAGAATAATTCCCGGAATAATAAAGAGTAAGAAACCTCCCATTGTCACCAGTGCAGTAAGGATATTTATCCAAATAAGTCCACCTACATTGCGTCGAGCCCCAGGGAAAGCTTCGCTAATTGAAGCTCCTTTTCCTGTATTTTTATTAGCAATAATATAAATTGAAGTTGCCCATACACACAAGTAGGCAATAATAGCCATCAAACCAATCACAATAGACGAAATTTCAATCATCAGATTCTGGTTTGCTGGGTCTAGTGATTCAGTAACAAACGTAAGTATAGAAGCTACGGCCAATGGCAAGCATAATGCCATCAGAAGATCAGGGCGACTTAGCATAAAAGTCCAACTGTTCTCAAACAAAGTTGAAGCACTAGGGAGAACAGTCTTACCATCAAAGGTCTCCATACTTGATAGATTAACCCCGGAAGACATTGTATCTTCTGACTTGCCATTATCACCTGGTTCAGGATGAATTTCTGCATACGCATGAGCGTATACTTGCTCGACTGACTGGTCATCATAACCGGCAGCACTGAGTTCGCCGCGGATATCCTCCTTTCTGTGTCCAAGGATAATCCTTTCCTTAACTGCTTCTGTAAGTTCTGGGTGCATATTTGCTGTTAGTCTCTATTGGTAAATTACCTGTATAATAACATTTTGCAGGTGAGAGCGTTTAGAGTACAATTCAGAGCGATATGAATACACACGAAACAATTGTTATGTCGGTTGGAGGGTCGCTTATTGTACCCGACCAAATTGATACCGATTTTCTTAAGAAACTGAAGACTTTTATTGAGACCGAGACGGCTACTGGCCGTCGTTTTATTATCATCGCTGGTGGAGGAAAAACAGCAAGGCGCTATCAAGATGCGGCTGGTGAAGTAACGGGGCTTACCAACGAAGACCTTGATTGGATGGGTATTCATGCAACTAGGCTGAACGGACATCTACTAAGGACGATTTTTCGTGACCTAGCTTACCCGGTAGTAGTGACAAATCCAGATGAAATTCTCGACATTCCAAATACAGAAAAAGTGGTGATCGCTTCTGGCTATAGACCTGGTTGTTCCACCGACCTTCGTGCTATTCAAATTGCCGAACGAGTCGGGGCCAAGAAAGTCATCAACCTTTCTAATATTGATTATGTTTACACTGCCGACCCTCGTACCAATCCCGATGCTAAAAAAATTGAACAGATTTCATGGGCTGACTTTAGAGAGATAATTCCAACAAAATGGGACCCGGGCCTCTCTTCTCCATTTGATCCAATTGCCGCCAAAGAGGCCAGCGAGAAAGGAATAGAGGTCGCCATCATTAATGGCACACGACCTGAAGAACTAACCAAATACCTGAACGACGAAGAATTCGTTGGGACAAAAATTTCTTAGGCAAATAAAGTCAAAAGCATCATACTCTTGAGTACGATGCTTTTAGTTTTTCTTCTTGAGACTATTATTTAGCACAAGAACGATTATCCAACAACTCCGAAGTGTTCCATAGAACATCTCCTGCATACTCTCCGCTATCTACACACCAGGCACCTAAGGAAGAGTCACTATTTAGTGGTGCAATCACGACGTATTCATCATCCGTACTGTTACAAATAATAGTTACTAAATTAAAACTAGAGTTAATTTCACTAAATGTGTATGGGCCAGATGATTCAGCGCCGTACAGCAATAAGTCAACGAGGTCGTCTTCACATAAACCAGAATATGAATTACCGTCTTGTTGAAAAACTAATTCAGCTTGAGCCCTAATATCATTTAGATTACGCATAATATTAGCATCATCCCATGCAATTTGTTCCTCATCATCTGAGTCTTTTTCATTGGAAAACTCGTCAGGCTCATTACCGACCACTGTCTCTGAAATCGACACGGTAGGTCCAACATCACTACATAAATAATCTTCACCTGAACTTAGGGCATCAGGAAACACTTCACCAGCAAAACCGGTACTATCAATACACCAAGACATACCATAGTCAGAGACCAATGGTGCTGTAACCGCGAAGGCTTCATTACTGTCATTGCAAGTAATAGACGTTAAACTCGATGAGCTATCTTGTTCAATCGAGGACATTTCTGCCGTTTCTAGCGCAGTGTTCAATAATCCCTGCACATCACTATTTGTACATACGGACTCATAAGTAAATCCGTCTTGATTGTAGGCTATTTCAGCTTGTGATCTAATATTATTTAATGTTTGTTTAATGAATGCATCTGCCCCAGACTGTCCAGCGTCCGGTAAACTCGCACCAATAATGATCTCTTCAAAAATCTCCTTGGCACTTTTAGAATGAAGTTCTTCTGGGATCGCAAGATCTAAACCATCATTCTGATTTTGTATCGTAACTTCAAATTGCTGCCTGACCTGACTCTTTTCTCCTTCGTCTGACATAGTAACAATTGAGTCAAGTTTAAGACCATGCAATGTTCCGTCTTTACGTACTGTTATAGACATATTTACCAAATCATTAAATGCCTGTACATCTTCTCGAGTTGGCATTTCTTCTTGCGGAACAGTGATCCCTGATATGTCTAAAAAGATTGATTCATCACTAACAGACTCAAGCACAACAACCATTTCAGATATATACGAAGTCAAATTATCATAATCGATCTGATAGTTGTACCGATACACATCCTCATTGTCTGCTAACTTCTCAGGCTCTCCTATAAAGCGAATTGGTGGGTATTTTTCCATGATGCCTATAGCTTTTTTTGCCACCTCCATATCCTCATCAGAAAATTTGTCTGACTGAAAATCAAGCGCTTGTATTCCGGCCGCCATTTGGGTCCCAAAATTTTTTGACTCCGGCAAGGCAGATAAAACCTGAGTGAAAGGCACTACACTGGCTAACTGCGCCACTAGAGTATTTAGCTTACCAAAAGAATCGGTATCAAAATTTTGAATCAATCGATCAGAAATTCTGAAAAATGATTTGACATCATCTAAATCTGACCCGTTACCCAGCTTCAGCCATTCTTGCATTGGTACATCCTGTAAAAAATCTTCGTACAGGGTAGGAAGTTCATTAATTTTACCGTACAGATTACTATCAACTAGACGTAAAGAAACGCCAGCATTAACGATAAACGGTTCCATTAATACATTGGCTGTTACATCGATATCAAACTCGATGTTTTCAACATCTCGACCATCAACTAAACCTGAAGATCCGAAACGGATATAACCCTCAGACGGAAGTGAGACATACCCACTTGCTTCACTAAAATCGTCAAAGCTATCCTCCCGAAGTGAATCAGGCAGAACTGGCGTCCCTGGCTCACGAGGCTCAAACACCATCTCATATGCCAGATCAAATCCGTACCCATTAAAGTTAGACTGCGCTTTTATAGTACCCATTAGCAACTCTGACTCATTCCCATACGGAGCCGAGGCCATAAGCAAATCTTTTCCAAAGAAGACAGCTGTTACCAATAAGACGATTCCAATTACCCCAACTCCAATAAGACCTGTGACTTTAAAGCTGACCGGAGCTATTGTACTAAGCAAAGGCGATTGCTCACTAGTAACCTGCATCGCATCATCAGCCCCCAACTCATTATCCACAACCTTACTTTGTGTAACTGGTACTGTTGGTATAGGTATCGGTTCTGGTGCGACAGCTGGGCGTAATACCGATTCAAAAACCTCTGCTGCCTCCGCTGCCGTATATCCAGCTGCAACTAATTCATTAATAATGGACTCCCGACTCTTACCGAGTTTATGACGCTCTGTCACCGCGTCAAACAATTGCTGATTCATAAAGACAGAATAACACGTGGAGTAGACAGTTTAGGCCGAATCTTGAACTTAAAGAACCGTTTACCTGCATCAACAGGTCTTTAAACACACTTTTTAACTTTTATTGAGAAGTGAACAATCGGTGTAATCATCCATTGTAGTACTGGTTGGATCTGGAATCTCTCTTCCCTGCTTGATCCAATTGCCGCCAAAGAGGCCGACGAGAAAGGAATAGAGGTAGCGGTAATAAACGGCAATAAACCAGACGCACTGACCAACTACTTACACGGAGAAGAGTTTATAGGAACCAAGATTTCTTAGACAAACAAAAAACCGGCTCCCTAGGGTGTGAGCCGGTTTTTTAGATGCTATAGCCGTGAATTATCTTCGGCTAATGGAGCACTAGATTCCTGAACTTTTTCTAGAGTAGTTGGAGGAACTCCCCCTTCCCCTTGATCAGTTGATGCGGTCGGCTGACCAAATTGATTTGCCTCAGTTCCAGTTGGTTGTACTAACCAATAAAGTAAGAGAAGGAAGCCTAGAAATGGAATAAAGAGTACTAGTTGCCACCAACCACTTTTCCCAATGTCATGTAGTCTTCGTGCAGCCAAACATATAGCTGGTAGCAACACTGCTAAAGCGAAAAAAATGAAGAAGGGGTATCACCAAGACCAATAGCCGCTCCTGCAATCTCTAGGAAGATTGAAATAAGAAGGTTAAAAAGTAAAAACATCCAATACTGATGCCTTGCTTATCTTCCTTTAAAATCAAAATAATGATTCGTAACTGGGTCTAAAAACAAATGCAAAATATGTTTATAGTAATAGCTTTTTTCATTTTATCACGTCTTTTTATCTAAATTTAAGATCTTCTTAATGGGACGCCTTCATATTGAGTAGTTTGCGTAAATATCGCAATTCTGTGAGCTCCAGCAATACCAGCATAATGACACTCAGCAAAATCATATAGACAGCTGTCACCTGGACCAATGTAAAAACAAAACTAGCCATGCTCGGAACATTGTCTGAAGATTCAATTGATGTCGGAGCCGCATGTCTCATCTCCATTTCTATTACTGGCATAGAGGATGGTTGTATCACGCCGAAAGTTACTGCTGCTGACAAACAGGACACTTTCCCACTCGCACAAATTTGTGATATCTGATTAATAGTAACAAAACTAAATGCCAGTAGCCCCAAAACACCTAAGGTCGAAGACACTCTTCTAAATGATTCTTTCATAAAAATATTATACCAGACTGATTTTTCGTTAAGATAACCCTTTTAAGTTAATTCTTTAAATACTTCTTGTTGAGCTTTATGATACTTTTCGGCTGCCTCCTTGCAGTATGGATTGTATTTATATACATCCTCGAATAATTTCTTATCGTCTTTAACGCTCTCCACAGCATCCATTAGGAACTGGAAAGATAGAGTATCAATTTCAGTTCGTGAGAACTCAGCTCGCACAATAGACTGTCCGATGTAGTGAGTCAGGAACAGAGTCTCAGCCAATCGCTTATCATGTTCATCAGCGGTCATTTCGATAATTGAAAAACCAAGATCATCAAACTGCTTTTTCAGCATCTGATAATAATTATTCCTTAACGCATAATCGGTCACTACAATTCGGAAACCATCGACGTTACCTTCATGTTTTTTATAACTTTCTGGACCAAACATGGGGTGGGTTGAAATGAATCGTCGGTTATCACAGTGCTTCTGAAATATTTCACTAGTGTGCTTCTTCACGGTTGCCACATCAACTAAAACAGTTTCTCGGGGAGCATGCTTTAAAATCTCTACCAACCTCTCTTCATACTCATTAATTCCATCACAGAGAATCACCACATCTGATTGAGACACTTTTTCTAAATCAAAAAAGATCTGATTATCAATAGTGGCCCGTCGTGAGTGAATCCTAAAATTGGCATCCGGGAAAAATCTTTGTCCGAGTTCGTGGACAAACTTCCCAAAGTGACCATGTCCGACTATACCTATCGTATTAATCATGATTTTTATTTAAAAAATTATCTATTTCTTTTTTAAGATCAAGTAGTGATTTAGAATTTTTAATAATGTGATCTGACATTCTCATCACGGCCCGTATATTTGGACCGCCCGGAATCTTCCCTTCTTCCTCACGATTGCAATCAGCCACAAACTGCTCAAATGTTACTTTATCTTTTTCACCATCTTTGCGTTTTGCGATACGTTTATAACGAACTTCCGTATCTGCATCTACGCCAATGACTGTACCTCCAATCTTTTTAATATACTCAGCTTCACTGACCCGATGAAGAGCTTCGAGGATATAGTTTTGATCATTTGCTTCAACTGCGTACTTATGTGAAAAGTGTAAGACACCACCTTCATACTCCTGCATGAGTTCATTCGCTAGGCTGGAAAGGTGTTCCCTGTCTACAGGTAAATCTCTATCATTAAGAATCCTAATTAACACATCCGAACTAGAGTAGTGTACAAAACCTTTTTTCTTTAAAAAAGCCACAATTGTACCCTTACCTGACCCTAATGTTCCCGTGATGCCAATAATCATTTTGGGTTATTATTTTTAGCTTTCCACTCAGCATACGCAACTACTAGTGGGCTGGCAATACAGATTGATGAATAAGTACCGGCCAAAACTCCAGCCAAGAGAACCAGAGCAAAAGTCTGGGTCACAGCTCCTCCAAAGAAATAAAGAGCCATTAGAGCTGCCGTGGTAGTGATTGAAGTATTGATAGAGCGAGCCAGGGTTTCCGAAACGGCTGAACCAACAATCTCTTTGTAGGACTTAGTCAGTTTATAGGTCATTTCTTCACGAACTATTCCAGCTGGTTCTTTATGTTTGACACTATGTTCGGTTCGGTTTTTTATTAAATTCTCACGCACTCGGTCGAACACCACAATCGTATCATTAACAGAGTAACCAAGAACTGCTAAAAGTGCCATCACAAAGAGCACATCGATCTCAACTCCGGCAAAGTGACCAAGGAGACTCATAAGAGCGGTTGGTACGAGCACGTCATGTATCAGTACAAAAATAGTAATCACTCCGTACATCCAAGAGCTAACTGGTGTACCAATACCAGCAAAAGCAAAGGCTACATACAAAACAATGATAGAAACTACACCGAAGATAGCCCAACCAGCTTTATCACGAAGTTCTTGCCCGATTACCGGACCAATTGAAGTGAAGCGGGTGACTTCTCCACCGGCACCAAGGCCGGTTACATTGTCGGTAAGTTGACTGCGTTCGTCTTCGCTAAGGTCGCGGGTTCTAATGATATAGGCTGATTGACCTGACTCGTCCACTGACTCACGTACCGAAACACCACCAAGATTCTGAATCTCTACCACCTTCTCTACCTCATCCCTATCCGGAGCTGTATCGTAAACTACTTCAGTGAGAGAACCTCCAGTAAAATCAATACCCTGATTTAATCCAAGTATACCGACGATAGCA
>JBLIOC010000031.1:0-9265 GCA_047639355.1 Minisyncoccia bacterium
ATGAAGATGTTGCAGAGACGGTTAGGAGAATAAACCATCGTCCGCGGAAGATTCTTAACTGGCGTACTTCTTGTGAAGTTTTTGGGAAGTGTTGCGGTAGAAGCTTTAATTAACCGTATCCCCATTACCCTCTCAGAGTACTGTTGATAAACAAGGGTGAAACTTTACTTAAAAGCGTAAGGTTTTTTATTTAACTTATGCTATAACTAAATGATTCATGCAGCCGGCAAACCTACAAAGTAATATATGGAAGTTTGCGATAACTCTTGTTGCAAACAAGCGAGTCTTTGCAGCTTTTATGAGCGTGTATTACCTAACTATCCCAGACACAACCGCTCAGACAATTGGCCTTATATTTCTGGTTGGTAATCTTGCAGGGTTTGTATTTGAAATTCCTAGTGGCTACCTCTCAGACAAGCTGGGTCACAAAGAAGCACTAGTCCTGGCGGGGTTTCTAATGCTGGTTTCCAGTAGTTTTTTCTTACTAGCAACAGATGTAGCCTTTCTAATGTTAGAGATCGGCTTTTATGAGTATCGGGCAAGCATTTAGAAGTGGTACAGGTAGTGCTTTCATGCATGAAACTCTCAAAGGTCTGGGCCGAGAAGGTCAATATACTGAAATCATGGGGAAAGTTCATTCCGCTGGTTTTGCTGTGCCCATTTTTCTTGCTGTACTTGCTCCTTTTTTGATTCAGTTTGGTTACCAAGCACCGTTTATTTTATCCTTAATTGTGGACCTTATCGGCCTACTTGCAGCTATCTCACTAGTCAAACCAGCAGTTTCTCAAGAACAGGTAGACGAAATAAACACCAAAAACTTCAAGCAGGTGGTCCAAGAGGGGTATCGTCTTGGATATTTCAGATACGCATTTTTTGGCGCTCTTCTTATAGCTCTGATAATGGGAATAAGTTTGTATCGAGCTCCCTATCAAGAGTTTTTGAATATTCCGGTGATTTGGTTTGGGGTTTTGTTTGGCCTTGGGCGTGTGGGAGCCTCAGTCATTCTTTACTTTAACGGAAGAATCAAAAAACACTTCAAAGATGCCGCTTCTTTTTATAGATTTGAAATTATTCTTTATTCATTTATTATTCTTGGTTTGGCCTTAACAGTTAATCCTTGGGTAGTTGGTACTTTTTACATCATCCTGAACGCTTTCACCTGGGGTCTTAACGGTATCCATAATGGATTTGTAATAGAGGTCATCAGTGACAGTAAATTTAAAGCTACTCTTCTTTCAGTTGGGGGACAAATGGGGACTCTGTTTTCAGGAACTTCTGCAGTGGTTGCCGGGTTTTTGGTTGAAGAAACCACATACCAAATAACCTTCTTTTCAATTGGAATATTCTTAATACTTACATTAGTTCCCCAATACCTTTTCATTAAAAAGCACGTAAAAGAAACAAGTGAGATTTAACAAAACGACGTTGTTTTGCACTCTCTCCCTTACAAAAATAGCAGAAAATAGGATCAGGAGCCATTTTGATACATGGACACGGAGGCTGGTCCTCCGGAGCCTATTTTCTTAACGAGAGCACCTCTAATTGCTCTTGTTTTCGACTATATCTAGACCTTGTCCAGTTATCTATTCCCGCAATTTAGCCCCTAAATTGCGGGAATAGGCTTTTTTATCACTCTGAGGGTAAATGTGGTCAGGAGCCTGTCTTTAGTCCTCCTGATGACCTCAATGCGGTCGTGGGGTTGGGGAATGACTCATGACTCCATTTCCGCACTTTCAAACTTTTGATATACTCTGTTATATGAAACAGAAACAAATACTAATGATTCATGGAGGAATGACCTTTAAGAGCGAGAAGGATTATTTGTCTTATCTAAAGAATAAAGAAGTCTCGACTATATCTGAACCATATTGGGAGGCAGACCTTGAAAAGAAGTTGGGGAATAAATTTGAAATTATCAGACCTCGTATGCCTTTGTCTGATAATGCCAAGTATAGAGACTGGAAAATCTTTTTTGAAAGGTACATCCCACTGCTTAGAAAAGATTACATACTTATCGGCTCTTCTCTAGGTGGTATTTTTCTAGCTCAGTATTTATCTGAAAACAAAATGCCAAAGAAGGCACTGTCCGTGTACTTAGTTTGCGCACCATTTGACGGAGCTTTGCCCACAGAAGATTTGGTAGGAGGCTTTAAACTTAAGAAAAATTTGTCATTACTGGAAAATAACTGCAGGAATCTTTATCTGATGTTTTCCGAAGATGATGATGTTGTTCCTGTGTCTCATGCAGAAAAGTATAGAGAGAAATTAAAAGAAGCTGATGTTCTGATATATAAGCATATGCAGGGACATTTTACAGCGCCTAAGTTTCCAGAAATTATTAACTTAATTAGAAAGGATTCTAAGTAAAGAAAGTTCGAACATCGTCCCAGACTGCTAGCTGATTCAACCTAATGTGACACGCGAGTGGCACATTTAATTTTCGGTAAAAAGTGTCACTTTTGTCACTTTTTGCTCCTCTCAAGAAGGGTCGTAGCTGATTTTATCTGATTATCCACAAAAATCTTATCAGTCAATGAATCAAATGGTTTCTATCTCGAGAAGGCTCACAAATACAAAAAGGCTGTAAATAAAATTCTCGCCCTTCGCCCTACTCCACCGTTACGCTCTTGGCGAGATTCCGCGGTCGGTCGACATTAAGACCTTTCTCTACACCAATATAGTAGGCCAGCAGTTGCAACGGAATAGTGGTTACAATCGGCTGAAGGATAGGGTGAACTTTTGAGACAAAAAGTACGTCGTCGGCTACTTCTAAAATATTAGTATCACCCTCCGTCGCAATCGCCAACACCGGCGCCTTACGGGCTCGTACTTCCTCTATGTTGGAAATCATCTTTTCATACACGTCGTCTTGTGTCGCGATGGCGATGACAGGAAAATCTTCACCTAGCATGGCGATCGGACCATGTTTTAGTTCCCCGCCAGCATAGGCCTCAGCGTGAATGTAAGTTACTTCTTTTAGCTTCAGTGAACCTTCATAAGCGATGGGAGTATGGAACTTTCGACCAATGTACATAATGTCGCGATACCTAGCGTATTTCTTTGCCACCGCTTTTATTTTGCTTATATCTTTTAAATATTTACGTAGCGTCTCAGGCAACTCTGACAATTCCTTAGCAATCTGTTTTCCTTCCGCCTCTGACATTCCTTTTTCCCTACCAATCAAAAGTGTAAGTAGGACCAAAACTGTCAGCTGTGACAGAAAGGCCTTGGTCGAGGCTACCGCTACTTCTGGACCAGCGTGGTTGTATACGCCCGCAGTAGTTTCGCGAGCAATCGTTGAGCCGACCACATTCACTACCCCGAGAGTGAGCAAGTCCAACTCTTTTGCTGAACGAAGAGAAACCAGAGTATCAGCCGTCTCACCGGATTGAGTAATAGCTAGAACAGCACTATTTTTGTCTGGTAAATTACGTTTATATCTATATTCGCTACCAAGCTCAACTTCAGTCGGCAGTCCAGCGTATTCTTCCAAGATATATCGTCCGACCTGACCAGCATAATAAGCCGAACCGCACCCAACAATAACCAGTCGATTAAGAGCGGTAAGTTTCGCGAGCACACCTTCAAGTCCACCCAACTTTGCTTTACCTTTTCCAACCATCAGTCGACCGCGGATTGTGTTCTCGATAACTTCAGGTGCTTCAAATATCTCTTTGAGCATAAAATGTTCGTACCCATTTTTTTGAACAGCCTCCATATCCCACTCGATAGTTTCTGGCTGCTTGGAAAGTTTTTTACCTAGTATTGTCAAAATCTCATAACTGTCTTTGGTTACAATCGCACATTCACCATCTTCCAAATAAATAACGTCTTTAGTATGAACCATTAGAGCTGCCGGGTCCGAGGAAACAAAGTTTCCTTCAGCACTCAAACCTAAGACAATTGGACTTCCTAGCCGAGCGGTAATAATAGTATTCGGATCATGTTCCGACATTACAAGAATGCCATATGTGCCACGCACTCGACCAAGAGCTTCTGTCACCGCCGCGAACAAGTCACCTTTGTGCAGAGAGCCAATGAGTTTTACCAAAACTTCAGAATCAGTATCAGACTCGAAAGAAATACCTTGCATAATAAGCCCTTCTCTTAATTCTCGAAAATTTTCGATGATGCCGTTATGAACTAGCGCCAGCGTACCTGACATATCTAGATGAGGATGAGCGTTAATTTCGGTTGGAGCACCGTGGGTTGCCCATCTGGTATGAGAAATGCCAGAAGTGCCAGGTAAGACTGACGTGAATTTTGCCGCGAGGCTGTCTATTGGACCTACCGCTTTAACAGGAGCTTTTCCAGGGATATAAATACCGGCTGAATCATACCCGCGGTATTCCAGTGTTCTCAAACCCTCCAACAAGATGGGTGCTGCTAATTTATTTCCAACGTAACCAAAGATTCCACACATATTATTTTGTTATAGCACTTATGCTATGTAATACGTCTTACGCGCTGGGAAAGTTTCATCTGTTAAAAGGCAAACTAATCCTTCAAGAAACCACCCGCCTGATGATTCCAAAGTCGTTCATACATTCCGCCCGATTGAGTGAGTGATTCATGGGTTCCGTCCTCAATAATATTTCCTTCCTCAAGGACTACAATCCTGTCCATTTTTCTCAAAGTAGAAAGCCGATGAGCGATAGCAATAACCGTCCGTCCTTCCATAAGATTTTCCAAAGCTTTTTGAATCGCTACTTCACTCTCACTATCAAGGGCTGAAGTTGCTTCATCCAACACAAGAATGGGGGCATCCTTGAGCATTGCGCGAGCGATGGCAACTCGTTGTTTTTGTCCACCCGAAAGCTTCACTCCGCGTTCGCCCACCATAGTGCCATAACCTTCAGGTAGCTTCATAATGAAATCGTGAGCCTGAGCCTTTTTTGCCACCTCAATTACTTCCTCTTTAGAGGCTTCAGGCTTACCATAAATAATATTATCAAAAATTGAACGATGGAAGAGGGCCGGCTCTTGCGGCACAATTGCGATAGATCTCCTGAGCGAGTTTTGGGTTACTTCTGCTATATTTTGCCCGTCAATGGAAATTGAACCACCTTGCAGGTCATGCTGTCGCAACAGCAAAGACACGAACGTAGTCTTACCTGCCCCAGAACGACCAACTAGACCGAGTCTTTGTCCCGCCATAATATTTAGATTAAAGCCAGAGAATACCTGATTGCCGTCAAACTTAAACATTACGTCATCCCAGTCAATATTAGCTGATTTAATCTGCAAAGGTTTTGCTTCTGGCATGTCAGTAATTTCAAAAGGTACCAAAAGTTCTTCCAGACCTTCTTCCAATTCACCTATCGTACGGGCAGTACTATTGAAAGCACGACCAATAAAAGTTAGTGTGCCTGTAATTTGAGAGTACAGAGCCAGAATCAAAACCAACTCTCCAGTTGAAACGCTACCCGTTTCCCATCCTGCAACCAAAATCCAAAACATTGCGAGAGAAAAACAGAATAAAATGACCCCATTCCAAATAAGCATTTTCTCAGTGTGCCCCCAACTTAAGTTATTAGTCTCCTTAACATCGGTCGATAGTTCATCAATCTTCTGCTCCTCATGTTTAGTGCGAACATACTGACGAACCGCCTGCACATTTGTAATTACATCTACTATTCGTGCTCGCAATACAGTATTTGCTGCAGCCGCCGCCCGAGACCGTTTAGCCTTCTCTGTTGACATAGAACGATTGAAATAAATCAACACAAAAATCAGCGCAACAAAAACTAACGCTGCAGGGACATCAACCACTACCAAGAAACCAATCGTCACCAACAGTTGTACTAACGAACTTAAATGAGTCCATAGAATTTCTGGGATCAGATGGTCAACAGCGCTCGTTACATTGGTGACCTTGCTTAATAAAGACCCGGCAAAACGATTAGTAAAGTAAGAGTGACTATGCTTCATTGTATGTTGTGTCAGAAGGTCGTAATTATACTTATTTGTATGCACAGCCCACTTACGGCCAAAAAATCCACTAACACGATATGACATCTGTACCAGAAAAATTACTACTGGGTATAGTAGAGCGTATTTGAGAGCAGCTTGGTGATTATTTGCCTCTACAGCATCAACAATCAGTTTGAAGAAGTAGCTAGCCCCTCCGCTAGCTGATGCGCCAATAATAACGAACAGCATCGCAATGAACATCCACCTCTTGAACGGCTTTGAGACATACCAAAAATACGCCGATGGGCGCCGTGGTATAGAAGTTTGATTCTGGATTATTAGTTCTTGTTCATTCATATATACCCAATAGGGAAGCACCGAGTGTATCATTCTTCGGAAATAAAGTATAAATTGTAGTAGTATAGTAGACAGCTAACCTGAAACATTCATGAATTTTGAACAAATAAACAACCCTGAATATAAAACTACTGAAATGTTGGCGGCAGGCTGTCTATTGGACCTACCGCTTTAACAGGAGCTTTTCCAGGGATATAAATACCGGCTGAATCATGCCTGCAATATTCAAGCGTTCTCAAACCCCCTAACAGAAGAGGTGTCACATTTTTTCTCCCGCGTAACCAAAGATTCCACACATATTAATTTGTTATAGCACTTATGCTGTGAAATACGTCTTACGTGCTACGAAAGTTTCATTTATTAAAAAACACGTGTTCCTAAAGTAGAAACACGTGCCGGGGTGATGCAGGCTAGGCTGCAGGGGTTTTGTCGTAAACGGTATACTCGACACCGTTAAATTCTAACGTGCCAAACAATAAATAATCTTTACCAACCTCTGTGGCTGAAAAAGTGAGCTGTAGACCTCCCAAGCCTTTTATCCTTCTAATTTCCCCAGAACTCAAAGGAGTTTCGTCGATTACTTTCTTTATCTTTATTTGTGCTTCTTTACTTAAAAAACTCATATTTGCCTCGCTTTTTTAGACTCAAGCTGACTTTCCAAAAACTTTTTTACTTTAGTTATTAAAGCATCATCATTAAGATATGTAAAGTCCAGCCTGGAAATATACTCGTCAGTGACTAAATTTCTTTCTTTTACCTTTTTTGAATAAGGATCTTCTCCTTCCTCAACATATGCAGAAAGACCAAAATCAATCATATAACCAGATTTACCGTCTTCTGGAGGTTCTGAGTACTGAGAAACCATTATGTTCCCTAGATGTAGATCTCTATGATACAACCCTTTAGAATGCATTTTATCTATAAGTTTTTTTAGGTCTCTACAGAAGACCTCTACGTCAATCCAATCTGGAACCACACCGTCTCCGTCTGATATATCTTGCATACTTTTTGCAGGTAATCTCTCCATCGCAATAAACTCAATTCTATCTAGCTTTGCTGAATAAAGTAGCGCGGGTACACCAATACAGGAATCTCCTAACTCATTATTCAGTTCATAAACATCATCATGAATTTTCACTTCTTCAGATAAACTGTTTTTGCTCCTTGGATTAACTTTAGATCTTTTAGCGACCTTATAACAAACTTCTGAAAAACCTTCTTGTACTTCGCTTTTAGCGATTAGAACATAGCCATCTTGTCCCTCCCCAATCATTTCCTGTTCTGCTATGACCGAATCGACTTTTTCTTTTAGACCACGTAAGTCAACCAAAATTTTTTCAAAGTCTTCAATTAATGCAAACCTGTGTACTTCGGACATTGCCTCAAGTCGCTTATAAATAATTTCCTCGGCAATCCGCAGGGACTCAACTGAGGATTCGGCATTTTCAATACTATCGATATTTAAAGAATGCTCTATAAGAAAAGCATTATCCGGATTATCAAGAATCGCATTAAGTTTATGTTCAGCTACCTGTTCCAGGTCTACTGCTTTTTCACCTGTTTCGATTGATTCCATAGAATTCATATCACTCATTTTTTATGGTATTATCCTACCACTTTTATTAGATAAACCTATTGGGGGGGTGAAGATAGGTCCGGTTAGCTCAGCTGGTAGAGCGCTACATTGACATTGTAGAGGTCACAAGTTCAAGTCTTGTATCGGACACACTATGACAGAAAACTTAAAAGATGTAGTTATTATTTATCATGACAAATGTCGTGATGGTTTTGGCGCTGCCTATGCAGCCTGGAAAAAATATGGTGACGATGCGAGCTACCTTCCTGTAAGGGAACACAACTACCCTCCTGAAGGACTAGTAGACAAAGAAATTTATATTGTCGACTTTAGTTTTCACCTTCCAATCTTGACGGAGCTTAACGATAAAAATAAGAAAGTGGTCGTTATCGATCATCACCGATCTGTTCAAGAAGATGTAGAAAGCTTCCCGCAAAATATTTTTGACACTAATCACTCTGGCGCAGTCTTAGCCTGGAAATATTTTCATCCAGACACGACAGTTCCTCCCCTACTTGAATATATTGAAGACCACGATATCTGGAATCGGACGCTACCAAACAACCGTGAATACAACGCGGCCCTGGGTGAATACGAAGTAACATTTGAGGCCTGGGACGAACTTGTTGAAAAACTAAAAGACGAGAAGTTCCTGGCAGAACACATCAAAACCGGTGCCACAATTTCTAAATTTGAAGACAAATTAGTTGATAGCCTACTCACTTTCAAAGAGCGAGTTTTATTTGAAGGACATGAAGTATGGGCTCTTAATGTTTCCCGCACTTATCGTTCAATACTTGGGCACCATTTAGCAAAACTAAATGAGGACGAGGGGGAAATTGCCTTTGGTATTGTTTACTACAGAAGCAATGCATCGGTTAATATTTCACTCCGCAGCAATGGAGACGTCGACGTATCAGCAATAGCTGAAAAACATGGCGGTGGCGGACACAAAAACGCCGCCAGTCTACGCGTCGATTCCTTTACAGATTTGCCATTTACTTTTATATAAAAACTATCCTCGAGCGTGATGAGCAGCCTTCAAGGCTGCTTTTTTGGTTTCGGCTACAAAGATATACCGCTCCTTGTGACAAAAAATGGCACCTTCTATACCAGAAATTGCCTCTAGTTCCTCATGCGCCAGACCAGCCCAGGCTTCTGGGAAGATTACCCGATTTTGGAAACTTCGTTCTTGCACCGGGACAACCGCCGCCATCCAGTGGTCTACATCTTCTGCAGTTACCGGAGAGACCACCACCTGCACATCCTTATATTTAGTAAGCGCATAACGAGGAATCGGTTCAGTAAATTCTAGTACAATTTTCTGTTCGTTAGATTCGTATCGCTCACGTATCATTTCATGCATATCATCATACGCCTGACCGTGAGCAATGAGTCGCCTAAGAAGGTTATGTGCAA
>JBLIOC010000032.1:0-9076 GCA_047639355.1 Minisyncoccia bacterium
AAATATCCGAAGGATATATTACGAATTTATGTCCCAATTTCGCCCTTCCTAGGCGAAATTGCTGGACGAAAATGAAATATCCGAAGGATATATTACGGTCTGAATTTGCCCAAGGGCAGAACAAATTCCGACATAAATTAGTAATAATCGCTTCGCTCATTTACTCATTTAATTTTATGTCCCAATTTCGCCCTTCCTAGGCGAAATTGCTGGACGAAATTATAATAAACATAACTTATGGCAGGTGAATATTTTAAGACAGCGCCAATGCGTATCCTAGGGTCATTGATACTTTTTATGGCGTTAATTGCGCTGGCTTCGTATGCAAAACTTAATTTTGCAAAAATTGAATTTATCAATCCAAGCCCAGCAACTATTTCAGTTATTGGGGAAGGTGAGGTGTTGGCTGTACCAGATATTGGCCAGTTCTCATTTTCAGTGACCGCCGAAGGTGATGATGCCTCGAAAGCTCAAGAAACATCAGGAACAAAAATCAACGACATTTTAGCCTATTTGAAAGAGCAGGGTATCGAAGATAAAGACGTTAAGACACAGAATTATAATCTCTATCCAAAGTGGCGCTACGAAGAGCGTTTGTGTCTGGCTAATTCATATTGTCCACCAGGGGAGAGAGTCCAAGACGGATTCCAGGTGTCACAAACCGTATCGGTGAAAGTACGCGACACAAAAATAGCTGGTGTGATTATTGCTGGTGTCGGTGAAAAAGGGGCGACTAATATAAGTAATCTTAATTTCACAATTGATGATATTGATGCATTGCGAGCGGAGGCAAGAGGAGCGGCTATTAAGGATGCGGAAGAGAAAGCAGATTTGCTAGCTGGTCAACTTGGAGTGCTGGTAGTACGACTTATTAACTACAACGAAGGAGGTGGTTATGAGCCATACCTAGAAACTAGAGCCATGTCTTTTGATTCAGCTAAAGCAGATGATTTTAGTGGTCCAGAACTGCCGGTTGGAGAGCAAAGTACAAAAGTTCAGGTTACTATTACCTACGAGGTTAATTAATTAAACGCTAAAAACAAGGCCGGTACGCCCATTGAGGGCATACCGGCCTTGTTTTTTTGACTAATCAGAGTAGAATATAAGAAATCGCCGAAGAGGCGTTTTTTAAATGAGTAAATATCCGAAGGATATATTACGAATTTATGTCCCAATTTCGCCCTTCCTAGGCGAAATTGCTGGACGAAAATGAAAACATTAACTATTTTTATGGAAAAACTTATAAAATATTTCCGTGATACAGCTGCTGAACTCAAGCAGGTATCGTGGCCAACACAACACCAGGCAATGCTTTACACAGTACTTGTTATCGGTATTTCTGCAGTCGTATCTCTTTACGTAGGCGCGTTCGACTACTTCTTTTCTAGACTCATTAGTTTATTCGTCTAATCAATTTTCACATATATGGCAAAACAACATAGTACAGGGGAGCGTCACTGGTATGCAATTCATACCTACTCAGGGTATGAGAATGCTGTGACCCGTAACCTCAAACAGCGTATTGATTCACTCAATATGAACGATAAGATTTTCAATGTAGTTGTGCCCACAGAAAAGAAAATTCGAGTTAAGGGCGGAAAGCGAGTAACCGAAGAAGAACGTGTCTACCCAGGGTACGTTCTGGTGGAAATGATTGTCGATGACGAATCTTGGTTCGTGGTTCGAAACACCCCGCGAGTAACTGGTTTCGTTGGTAGTGGTACTCAGCCAGTCCCATTGACTGAAGAAGAGTACAATTCTCTTATGAAACGAATGGAGAATGAAACTATAAAACACAAGGTTGACCTAGAAGTTGGTGACATGGTGACAATTGCTGATGGTCCATTCAAAGACCTCGAAGGGAAGGTTGGAGGCGTAGACGAAGAGGGAGGAAAGATTAAGGTGTTGGTTTCGATGTTTGGTCGAGAGACACCCGTCGAATTAGACTTCCTCCAAATTAAGAAGGTGTAATTTCACAGCATCTACTTCGTTATGCTTCAGTAAAATGGCCCTCACCGTACACCAAGTACGGCTCGGGCCATTTTCTTTGCATGCCTAGTATCTACAGTAAAATTCCATCTTCTTTTTTTCAATTGCGAACCCTAAAGGCTTGCAAAACAACGTTTTATCTTGTACGATACGCGAGCTTCAGATAAGTGTGGAAAGAAACCCCATTTATCATCACAGAATTTTAAATTAACAAACGCATGGCGAAAAAACTAATAAAACAGGTAAAGGTTCAAGCTAAGGGCGGGAAGGCAACACCAGCTCCACCACTAGGACCAGTGCTCGGACAAGCTGGAATTAACATCGGTGAATTCGTAAATCAGTTTAATGAACAAACACGAGAACGGATGGGAGAAATCGTCCCGACTATTATTAATGTCTACGATGACCGAAGTTTTGACTTTATTGTCAAAGTATCACCAATGTCACGACTAATTCTGAAAAAGATTGGTAAGGACAAAGGTTCAGGAAAGAATCTTACAATTAGTGCTGGCACTATCACCCAGGCTCAGATTCGAGAAGTGGCTGAAGAAAAAATGCCTGATCTCAACGCTGCTTCAATCGAAGCGGCAATGAAGATAGTAGAAGGATCTTGTTTCTCAATGGGAATAGAAGTGGTCGACTAAACAATTCATCAGGGTATGAAAAACGACCAGGAATCGCATGCGCGATTCCTGGTCGTTTTTGTTATACTGTATGACTCATGCAACAAAAGCCATTTGGTGCTCTTCCAGCACAACTTATTAAAGAACTGATAGAAAAGGGTTGCATTAAGGACGGACAAGTCAGTCACATTTCTCCTGCTTCACTCGATCTTACGTTGTCAGATGAGATATATGAAATAAGAGGCTTAATTTTACCGAAGGTCGGAGAGTCAATTCGTGACCTCATGCCTTTAATGGAGGCTCAGCCGTTTGATATTGAAAAACCCACTAAGTGTAACTCTCTCTACCTAGCAAAACTCAATGAGTCTCTAGAATTACCAGAACATATTTACGGATACTGCAACCCAAAGTCATCGACTGGGCGACTAGACATGCACGTTCGGGTACTGGCCGACGGAGCACCTCGTTATGATTCCGTTACTCCTCGAGGTTTTACGGGTGAACTTTGGGTGGCGATTGCACCAAAATCTTTCGGTATTCAATTGCATACAGGAGCCTCACTGACACAACTAAGACTCTTTACCGGTGATACCCGTTTTTCAAGACAGGACCTTGAATTGGCTATGCAAAATGGGCTAGTTTGGCACCCACAGCAAAACCGGCCTCTTGAATATCATGAACTGGTGACCAATGATCAAGACGGTACGGTAGTTCTTACCGCTTTGGTGGAGGAGGGTAGTTGTGGTTTTGAATGTATAGCTAATCCGGCTGACGTTGTTGACATCGCTAGGGTAGGCCAGTACGAATCAGCTGACTTTTTTCGCCCTATTACTATCGATGACGGCGCGCTCCGTTTAAAAAGAAACAAATTCTACATCCTCTCTGGAGCAGAACGGGTACGAATTCCGCCTTCTTTAGCCTCGGAAATGGTACCAATGGATGAGCGTAGTGGAGATTTTCGTTCCCATTATGCAGGCTTCCTAGACCCAGGCTGGGGCTACGGTCCTGACGGAAAAGGAACCGGCAGACCCTTCACTCTCGAAGTACGACCCTTTGAAGATCTTGTGGTCCGGTCTGGACAGCCCATTGCAAA
The DNA here is from genome assembly GCA_047639355.1 of Minisyncoccia bacterium. Lineage (GTDB taxonomy): Bacteria > Patescibacteriota > Minisyncoccia > Phycocordibacterales > UBA918 > OLB19. The sequence continues at coordinate 3,706 of JBLIOC010000032.1, forward strand.
AATCCGTTTTGAACGCATGAGTGAGCTACCAGATTTTCATTACGACACAAAGCTTTCTAACTATTTGCTACAAACGGGACCCAAGCTTGGCAAACACTTCAAATAACGCTTTAAAATAGCTCAACTCCTCTTGGTAATCAATTTAGCTTTCATCGCATTGAAATGTCCTTTGACGTAAGGGGCAGAATAGGAAAGAGAGAAAAAGCGGGACGCTCACCTTAAAGTGAACATCCCGCTTTTTCCTATTCCTATAACGCTTAATCAGCCAGAGTGATAGTGTCTTATAAGTCTAAGCTTTACGAACGTAATCAATCCACTGAAATTGCAATCCTTCGTGTGTTTGGATTGGATGTTTAGCAACAATTTTAAACTCTTTAGCAAACTCGGGGAAAAATGTGTCAGCTTCTTTGTCGTCAAGAAACCAGGTAATGTGTAGTCTAGAAACTAAAGGAAGTGCATGTCGGTAAAGCTCAGCTCCACCACCGATGTGAATCTCGGTCGGGTGTTCAGACTCAGCTGTGGCAATAGCTTCGTCGAGTGAGTGGGCGACTCTTACCCCTTCGTGGATATAATTTAGGTCGCGGGTAACTACAATATTGCTACGACCAGGTAGAGGCTTACCAAGAATTTTTAAGATAGATTCAAAAGTCTTGCGACCCATGATAATAGGGTGACCGAGCGTAAGTTCTTTAAATCGTTTCAGATCGTCCGGTACGTGCCAGAGTAACTCGTTGTTCATTCCAAGCGCGCGGTTTGATTGACCTAGGCCGACCACAATAACGATGGGAGCTTGATTAGTTGAAGTCTGTGACATTCGTTAGATTATATTATGGAGACGTCACTTATTAAACCGACATCTTGGCTTTGATGCTTTCATCGTGCGTGTAGTCATCGAGTCTAATGTCATCCATGGTAAAGGAGTCGATATCTTTAATTTCCTTGTTTAGCCACAGTTTTGGAAGCGGGTGTGGAGTACGAGTGAGTTGTTCCTCAACAGCCTCAAAGTGGTCGTGATAAATATGAGCATCACCAAGGGTAAGAACACACTCGTGTGGAGTAAGGTCTGTTACCTGTGCAACCATTGATAAAAGAAGAGCGTAAGAAGCTATGTTGAAAGGTACACCCAAGAACATGTCACAACTACGCTGAAACATGTGTAAAGAAATCTTGTCGTCGGCAACGAAAAATTGGAACATCATGTGGCAAGGAGGAAGTGCCATCAGTTCTAACTCACCAGGGTTCCAAGCGGTCACAATTAGTCGTCTGTCATTAGGTTGGTTTTTTATCCGTTCTATAACTTCAGCTAATTGGTCCACTTCGGTTCCGTCTGGTTTTTGCCAGTGTCGCCACTGTACTCCATAGACCCGGCCTAAGTCACCAGGGAACTTTGCTTTAGGTTTCCAATAATCAGCCTCAGCGTTTCCGGTCCAAATAGTTTTTTCAGTACCGTTGAGATCCATTAAGCGGTTGTTGTCACCCGAGCCTTCAATAAACCATAACAGCTCACTCTTTACCGCTTTAAAAGCTAACTTCTTGGTTGTTACTGCCGGGAAGCCTTTGGTTAGGTCAAACCTCATTTGTCGAGTAAATGACTTTCTGGTGGAGCCGTTACGTCCTATTACGTCGGTACCGTCTTTATAAACTTCGGATAGTGTCTCTAAGTATTGTTTCATAAGGTAGTTTAGGATTTAATATGGATGTATTGTACCAACCTTTCTGGTGACGGGGAACTAGTCAGGCCATTTTGTCACCAAGAAGCAGTAATTTTGTGAGTGCGTCCAGGTTGGCTATACACATCTGTATCAGAAAATGTTTTGGGGTACTAAAATCAATATGTTTTCTGTCTCACTCTTTCAATGTTAAAATAATCTTAATGAAAGGTAATATTATTGTAATTGAAGGAGCTGATGGTGCCGGTAAGGCTACTCAGACAAAATTGTTAGTAGAGAGATTGCGAGCCGATGGCGTGGCGGTCGAAACTATCGACTTTCCACAATATAAACCAAATCACTTTGGCCAGTTATTGCGCGAATGTCTCGATGGCAACCGAGGAGATTTTATGCAGATTGACCCAAAAATTGCTTCGACCTTGTACGCAGCTGATAGGTTTGAATCACTTCCACAAATTAAATCTTGGTTGGAGGCAGGGAAGACAGTGGTGGCTGATAGATATGTGAGCGCAAATATGTTGCACCAAGGGGCTAAAATTCTAGACGGAGACGAGCGACAAGTATTTCTTGAGTGGTTAGCAACTATGGAATATAAAATTTTTGGAGTGCCAAAGCCAGACAAGACCATATATTTGAGTGTCCCAGCCAAGGAACGACAGCTACTCATTTCTTCTGATTCTATCCGACAAACCGCTGATGTAGCCGAGCAGTCGTCTGAACATCAATTAGCCGCTGATGAGTGCGCCAAAGATCTTATTGAAATGTTCGGCTGGACTGAAATTAACTGTTTTGAGAGTGGTTCGTTACGTACCCGAGAAAGTATAAATGACGACGTATACAAAGCGGTAAAGGGGTAGATATTTGCTACACTCATATATACGTCAGCCCGACTCTGACAAATCACTCAGCTATATCATTTGGGTCTGTAGTTATTGATTACAAAAGTAAAACAGAGGCAAATTCGCTGGTTTTGCCCCTATTTGGTATACTCAGGTTTGTAGGAAACTTCAGGTCAAAAACTAAAATAAATTTATATGTTCAAAAAAATTGTCGACTGGAATCATGAAAGAGGCCTCATAGAGCGAGGGTTTGATCATGCTAAAGAAGCCTCATTTATTATTGAAGAATTGCTTGAAAGCACCGGTAAGTACGATAGTTTGTCGGCCCGAGAAAAGGCCATGGAGTACGCTAAAGAAATCATTGGTGAAACTGATACAGAGCCAGAAAAAATTATTGATGCAATGGCAGATATAATCGTGTTTGCCACTGGAGCCATCGCCAAAAATGGATATGACCCAGCTAAAGTAATGGATGAGGTGTATAAGCAAATTAATTCTCGAACTGGTTCAATGGTTGATGGAAAGTTCGTGAAAGATAATGACGCAGTCACCTATCAGGCTGATTTTACAAAGTGTCTTATAATAGAAGAAGGTGGTATTGGAAGTAAGAGTAAGTAGTGCATGCTTGTGGTGTGCTACCATGTAGCAAATAAAAATTTAATTTATGTCTGGAAAACTGATTGTCATTGAAGGAGCGGACGGGGCTGGAAAGGCTACACAGACCAAATTATTGGTTGAACGTTTAAGATTGGAAGGCCTTTTGGTTGAGACCCTGGAGTTTCCACGGTATGACGATACCTTTTTTGGTGGATATGTTCGTGAATGGCTTGATGAAAAACACGGAAACTTCGTTGATCTTGATCCCAGACTAGCATCGATTCTCTTTGCTGGTGACCGATTAGAAAGTCGTGATCTAATTACCGGTTGGCTGTCGGAGGGCAAAAATGTGATTCTGGACCGTTATGTGAGTGCCAGTATGCTCCACCAGGGTGCTAAAATTACTGATGTCGGGACGAGAGGGGCATTCTTGTTGTGGTTACAGCATTTAGAATATGATGTACTTAAGCTGCCTCGTCCAGACCTGGTGGTTTATCTTGATGTTCCAGCAGAAATGAGACACGCTCTTTTGGCCACTGATGAGAGAAAACTGAGTTTGGGTCACACTGAAACGGACGCAGATTACCAAGTTGCTGTACAGAATACCGCTCAGCAAATAGTTGAGCTGGAGAAGTGGTCCGTCATTTCATGTTTGGTGGAAGAAAAATTACGTAGTAAGAATAATATCAATACTGAATTGTACGGCATTGTAAGACCTTTACTTAATTAATAAGTTAATATGGAAATTTTAATAAAGCGAATTAATGACGATGCAAAGTTGCCAGCGTATAAGCAAGAGGTTGGTCCGGGAATAGAACTTTATGCATTTGGTGAGGTGATTATAGAGCCCGGAGAAAAGGTACTCGTATCAACCGGTATTGCTATCGCCATGCCGGTCGGGTACGTCGGGTTGGTGTGGAATCAAAACAACATGATCTTGGATCAAGATATTAGGGTCACAGCTACCATTATAGATTCAGGTTATCGTGATGAGGTTAAAGTTGAGCTTTTTAATGCGGGAACTGAGAATCGTACAATAGCAGATGCTGAGGTGGTGGCACAGCTTTTGGTACAGTCTGTCAGTCACGCGCGACTTATTGAAGCCGAAGACCTTAGCGGGTTTGATACAGCTGATTAGTAACACAAAAGTTTTATTTTTTGATATGAGTGAATATAAATACATACAGAAACAAGATAAAGAAGTCTACGAAGCCCTCATTGGTGAAGAGGAGAGAGAGCGAACAGGTATTGAGTTAATTCCTAGCGAGAACTACGTTTCAAGGGCTGTGCGCGAGGCAGCTGGTTCAGTTTTTACTAATAAATATTCAGAGGGGTATCCTGGGAAACGCTATTATGGCGGGCAGAAATACACAGATGTAGTGGAGCAGCTGGCAATTGATCGTGCTAAGAAACTCTTCAAAGCAGGTTATGCAAATGTTCAGCCGCTTGGCGGAGCAGCAGCTAATGTGGCCATGTATTTTGCATTGATGGAACCAGGCGACACTGTGTTGGGAATGGATCTTTCCCATGGCGGACATTTAACTCATGGTCATCCAACGACCGCTATTAATAAAGTGTTCAATTTTGTTCGCTACAAAATGAAGGACGTAGATACGGGCGAGATAGATTACGACGAGCTACGAAGAGTGGCCCTTCAGGAGAAGCCAAAGATTATTTTGGCAGGCTTTTCGGCTTATAGTCGAGAACTCGACTATCAAAAGTTTGATGATATTGCCAAAGAGGTGGGAGCGTACTCAGTGGCAGATATGGCGCATATTGCCGGGCTGATTGCAGCGGGAGTGGTAAAGAATCCGTTTGATTACGGGTTTGATGTGATGACCATGACCACTCACAAATCATTAAGAGGCCCGCGTGGCGGCATGATAGTGGTGCGTGAAGACGAAGAAATCGCTAAGAAAATTAACAAGTCAGTTTTTCCTGGGATACAAGGAGGGCCACATATGCACATTATTGCTGCCAAAGCGGTCGCCTTTGGCGAGGCTTTGCACCCAAGTTTTAAGACATATTCTGAGCAAGTACTAAAAAATGCTAAAGCTATGGAGACTGTGTTTAAAAAACACGAAGTACGACTACTTTGCGGAGGAACGGATAATCACTTACTACTCGCTGATGTCCACACATCTCTTGGAATTACTGGACAAGAAGCTGAGCGAGTTTTGGATGAGGTTGGCATTACTCTGAATAAAAATATGATTGCTGATGAGAAGCGGACAGCGATGGACCCATCGGGGATTCGTTTTGGTA
>JBLIOC010000033.1:0-8687 GCA_047639355.1 Minisyncoccia bacterium
AGTGTCTGTTGATTAGGAAGGTTCGGTTCATTTGGCTCCAGTCTTTCTTTTTATACTTTGTAGAGTATCTACCCTCCAAATTTCATCATATCTTTAATAATTCGCCCTCCTTTCTTAACCATAGTTTCCTTTTTTTTGTTGGCACGACGTAACTCTTTGTCTAATTCATTCCGTACCTCATCAATTGCCTCTTCAAAAGTAGTTTCAGTAGACTCAGCACGATACAACTTACCCGCAACATGCAGATTTGTCTCAATACGATAAATCTTTCCCGAATGTTGAGAAGTAATCTTTTCAAACTCTACTGCACATTTAACGTCTGTTTCATCACCAATATACTTTTCAAGAGAATGCAGTTTCTGCTCCATAATATCCTGCAACTCTCCTATAAGTTCAGTATTGGTCACTTTAAATTGAATCATTGGAAATGCCATATTGTTTTAATTTATATTACTAAACTATGTATTCTTGTTTTTCTCATCTGGGGTATTAAAATGAAATTTGTCTGAATCTGGGTCACTTCCAGCTATGTCGATCAGGTCTTGGGTTCCCTTCTCTATCCCATCTTCCTTAGGAGACTCTACGGCTGTAATGGTTTTAAATTCATAATTGTCGGGTTCTTCAGAATTTCTAGCAGCATCAAGTAAGGCTTCTGTATCACCCTCATTCCCAATGGTCTTTTCATTTACTATACCTCCTTCAATAACAGTAAATTTTGGTTTTTTAACATCTTCTGGTACGCCTTCCATATATATTTTCTTTAGAGACTAAAAGTTACTGGCACGTGTCACACGACTCTTCACTTTTATGGATACGCACACCACTAAAACTTTCCTTAGCTTCTGCACCTTTATAATGTTCCTCTAAATACGCAATGATGTCGCCCGATTCGTACATTGAAACACTACGATCATTATCAACCAAATAAGGAATCTGCCGTTTTCCACCAAGTTCAATCAATTCATCCGCTGCAGCTTCATCGGTTGAAACATCTTTTAAATTCATTTTAATCCCAAGATCTTCAACTTCACCAAGTACTCGTTGACAAAAAGGACACGAGGGTTTGTAATAGAGTGTAAGCATAGATTGTTATAGGTTAACTTATAACTACTATATTATACTACGTTTTTGATGAGGCAGGTATTTCAGTTTTAAGTAAACAAAATCCTAGAAAGGGAGTTTATGTTATGAAGTCATCCCGCATACCAGCGAAGTTAAAACGTGTTTGTAGAGATTTCAAGAAAAGGAAAACCGTCCCAGCGCGATTGCTGGAACGGTTATTGTTTTATAAAGCGGCATGACTCCTGTCTACCGTTTCAATGTACGTGACAACGCAGTCACGTACAGCCTCAAGAGCCTTTGGATCTATTGATGCAGACACATCGTCCCGGGTGTGGTACCCAGAATGATGACGCTGTGTGTTTAACCCAAGAATTGTCACGGCATCAATTCCGGCTTTTCGAAAGGAGGCCCCATCACTTGCTCCGATAGGGATACCTTTACGTAAAGGCGTTATATCTTGAGCCTCAAATGCTGCAACGACACCTTCAATGATGTGCTGCGTGTAGCTCACACGTGGAAATAGTTCATGCGTAACTGCTGTGAGATATTTCATGTCTCCTACTGAATCAATATTCAAAACATGGACATTCTCCTGTTTCATTTCCTTAAAGAACTTTTTTACATAAGCAGTACTCCCCATCAGGCCAGTTTCTTCGCTACCGAAGCTAAGAATTCTTATTTCAGTATGAAGCATCTGGTGCGCTCTGGTTAGTCCAAAGTGTTTAGCGATGTCTAAAGATATGGCTACACCACTTAGATTATCCATTGCACCGTCGACCTTACGATATGTTTTCATAAAAATCAACGGTAAGAGGAAGAAGAAAAGACCTAGTGAAACAAAATCGACAGCAAGAAATTGAAACCAACCAAGAGCCAAAACAATTGGTTGTGTTGCAATAATAATCATTCCGACTGTAGTCAAGACTACCCCTGTATGCCCTAGGGCATACCACCACCAGAACTCATAGACGCTGTCCATATGTCCACAGACGTATACTGTGGCCCTGCGTTCTGCTGATGCAGGAATTACTCCATCAATGTTTAGGGAGTGCTTCTTAGGGAATAATGGATTTAACCATCCGCCGTAAAACACGAAATGTCCTAAAAATAGGGTTGCATTAACTGCTGCTAATGCAACCGCAAACACGACCGAATCAGAATATAGGTATATAGCAAATATATATACCGCTGCAAATACAGGTAGAGACTGAAATTTCGCTCCAAGAGGAGCCGAAAATTCCTGAATCTTCACATCATGACAATGTTGTTGTAGTGTCTCCTTGAAGTCGAGCTGGGATGCTCTTTCTTGCGGGGATCCAGCTATTCTACCCCCGTGCTTTTTAACGATTACATTAATGAAATCTATCACCTTGTGCCTCCTGTGCTAAATTTTCTATTGCTATATAACCATTAGATTTATAATTTGTCCACTATCGATTTATGGCCTGGAATGTAACCTAACTGAGACAATATTTGCACTGAGGACGCATCTACTTTTTTTCTTGGCATACTCGAGTACAGTGCGCCATTACACCATTAGTTATTTTAGTAATATTGATAAATAAATAATTTTCTGTACAATACTCACTAGTTCCTACAGAAAGGAACGAAACTATGCATTCCGGTTGTGTGCAGTAGCACGCACCGTCATTCGGAGAAAAAACAAAAGTAAACTTTTGCTATCCTCCTTCATTCCGGCGTAGCTCAGCTGGTAGAGTGAGAAGTGACTAAACGTCACTTTGCAAGAGGTTGCCAGACACGTTAGTGTCGACAACCTGAACAGGTCCTGTAAGGACGTTGACGTAGTCAACTGCTCCTATTGATCCACTCAAAACTTGAGCTTGAAATAACAAAGAAACCTACGCATTCCGGCGTAGCTCAGCTGGTAGAGCAGTTGACTGTTAATCAATTTGTCGCAGGTTCGAGTCCTGCCGCCGGAGCAAATTAAAGAAGTCCCCTTTTGGGGTCTTTTTTAATTTGCTCCGACGGAGAAAGTGACTCAACGTCACTTTCGTCAGGACTCGAAAAGGTTGCCAGCGATTTTGTATAAAATCGTGACAACCTATACTGAAACTGTAAGATTCGAGTCCTGCCGCCGGAGCAAATGATTTAATCCCCGAAAAGGGATTTTTCTGTACTCGACTGTTGGTACAGGCGAACGGGGTTTAGTGATTCTAGGTATTTAGAACAATGCTTTAATTTTGTTATAATTAAAGAATGAATTTCGAAATATTCCCAAATAAGAAAATAACGACACCAGCTGAAACTTTTGAAAAGGAGGTGGAGGTGGAGGGTGGTGCAAATCAAGACGCAGATAAATTTGCCGAAGAACGAGAGTGGCATCAAGAGAGGTGGGAGCGACAAGCGGCAGCGAGTTCCAATAAGACATTTTTCGGTAGACAAAAAAACTCGGTCGAGGATTTCATTTTGGAAGAAGCAAGTCGTGATAATGAATATTTCGATAAATTAAAACATTCAGAACATGAGGCCTGGCAGGCTGACCTGCAGCCGGTGATCGACAGTTTCATCGAGAAAATGGATAACCCCGAAAAGGAGTGTATTAACGTTATATATATGAAGGGGGGAGGTATGAAATCTGCCTATACTGGAGGTCAGGTATGGGCTCTTAATGAGATGGGTCTAACTTCTGACAAGGTTGATTATATTTTCGGTAGTTCTAGTGGGTCGGTAGTAGCAGCTACGTATGCTGGGGGTCCTGAAGAAACAAACAAAGGTCTGCGTATGTTAACCGGCCCTCTTAGTTCTCCTGATTTCATCAGTACCAAGAGGGCGCTTAGCGGCGATATCATCAAACTGGAGATGGCAGAAGAAGAAATGAATGAAGGAGAGCATGCTTTCGATGAAGAAAAGATTAGAGATTACCAAGGGAAGCTTTACTTCAGTGTTACTGAGCCTCCAGAACCTGACATTCCCGTACCTGACGTCAGGTTTCTAGATATGAAAAACGAAGAAGAAAACCCTTCGATTTCTAGCAGGATTCGCTCTTCAATGAGTATCAGTTCAAGAGTGACTGGTGAAATTCCTGAGATTGACGGAGTTAAATATCGAGATGGTGACTATAATCAGCTACCAATGTCTGAGGTGATCGCGAAAGTAAAAGAAACTCTGTCGCCAGGTATGGAAGGGGTGGAGATTAACGTTATGATATTGCCGCAGACTCCCTTCGAAATTATGGATAACATAAAACCCAGTCAAGCTGAATACAATATGGCTTCGTTGGGTAAATTTGGTGGAATTATGGCTCGTGGCGGAATAGCCTCACTCTCTGAGGCCCAAAAATTATTATTAGCCAGGGAAGAGCTGCGTAAAGATCTAGAAGAAATTCAAGAAATAGAACATGTAAAGATTGGGATCTTATGGCCGCCCGACGACGGACTGGGTGTGACAAATATTGATTCTGATGCTGCCCAAGCTTCAATCCTTTCTTCAGCAAGAGATACAATAAAACAATTTGGTGGAGAACAACCTGATTCGATAGAATATTAGACAAAGCTATTGTGTAGAAAGTGTCTTGTTTTATAAATTTTGGACCGATAGCACAACCTTGGTGTTGTTTTGCATACAAAAAGTTCGAACATCATCCCATAGGGGGAGCACTAAAAAAATCCCCTCACGGGGATTTTTCTGTGCTCCGGCGGAGAAAGGTGTTTACACACCTTTCGTCAGGACTCGAAGACCTTGCCTAGTATTTTGTGACGTAAGGATGCAAAATCCTGACAAGGTATGCTGGTTGTGTAGCAACCGAGATTCCTGCCTCCTTAATAATAAAAGTTACCTGACACCATTTTCCTCCACTGAAGTCGCAGTGAGAGTAGGAGTTCTTAATAGGGTGTCCTAATACAGGGTTGGATTTATCTAACAACATTAGACTGTAGTGTAACAGCTGTTTGTGCCAACGCTCTTCCGTATAAAGATGCGCCGGTTATCATCATAATCTTTGTTTGAGCTAAGATATTCCCTTCAAAATGTGAACCGGCTTCAAGAGTCACAACATCGGCAACCTGCCAGGATATGTTGGAAGTTTGGGCACCACCATCTAGGAGAACCTGCTTACCGGCTGCTATAGTGAGGGTTCCTGTTATCTGGAAGATCCAGACTGCATTCACATCGCCCTGGGCGTCGAGTGTGAGATTTGTAGGTATTGTCACAGGGGAAGCCCATGTGTAGGTTCCGGGGACAAGAGTCAAATCGGTAAGAGTTCCGGCTCCGACATTTAAGAAAGCGCCGACTCCTGCTGGTCGGCCGGCAAGATCAGTGTATGCAGCTTCCATATCACTTATGGCTGTAGATAGTAATACGGCATCAATCTCTCTGCATGGAGGACCAGCAGCATTAACCGTATATACTAGTCCGGTTACTTCTGCACAATCTAGGCCAGTAATAGCTGCACCAGTGATTGGACTTGTTCCAATATGACCTGTAATGGCAGATGTTGGGACATTGGTGATTCCACTTTTTGTAAGAATCACGAAATTACCCGCTGACTGAAGATAGGCTGGGGCTTCGGGCGGTAGAATATTTCTACAATTATTAACACCAAATTCGTTGAGCCTATCCGCAACCATTTTTAATACCCCGGTGTGGTCAGCGCAGAAATATTTTGTAGGATCTTTTTTGGAAGGAACAACAATGACATACGAATCGTTATCTGAAAGTGCATCATAATCACTGCCGATCAATTGTAATTCTGTGACAAGAACGTCTATCTTCGATTTTATTTGTCCGCCGTTCACAAAGATTGTACTATAATTTTCCAAATTGGTTAGTTCGGAAATCTCTGCTTGCAAGTGTTTGAGGGAGAGTTGTATATAAGCATCTTTTGCTTTGGCTCGAGCGCTGTTGACCGCAGAGAATATGACGAGAGCTAGAACACCAATAATACTGATGATTATCAGTAGTTCGACCAAAGTAAGTCCCTGCTTATATTTATGCATTTTTTTCACTCGCACTAGTATTTAATTCCTGAGATCTTTTGATACATTTTTGTATAATGTAAATATGTTTGTCCCCTAGGTTATTAATACGATTATTATACCATCCTAAATTCGCTAGGAATTGTTGTCTAAGGAATGGAGTAGAAGATGCCAGGTACCTTTGTATGATAAACTCAGCAAATATTGGCTCTTTTTTATGTCCCTGCGTTTATTGTAGGAGATGGAGATATCACTACAGCGATTAGTAATATTCTTGCAAACGAAATGATGTTTCGTCTTGCTATTGTTAGCGCACTTCTTGTGTAACTCGTTATTTATTTGTTGTTCTCCTCCTCTACAAACTTCTGAAGCCAGTTAATAAAGACATCGCTAAACTCATGGTTATTTTTATTGGACTTGCTATTCCAATTCCGATGTTAAATGAAATCAATCACGGCTCAGTATTGCTTTTGATACATAGTGTTGATTACTCTCCCGCCCCAGTATCTTTGTTTTTGAACTTACATAATTACGGAGTGTTCATCGCCCAAATATTCTAGGGTTTGTGGCTCTTTCCAATGGGTTGGTGAGTGTACAAATCAACTTATCTCCCAAAAATAATCGGGATTTTTCTGATGATCGGATGTTTTGGTTATCTCGCAGACTCTTTCATCTTCTTCATGAACCCAGCGTTCAGTATTGTGTTTGCTGAGAGTTTTTTTGTGGGCGAAGTTCTCCTTTCTTTATGGATCCTCTTTAAAGGTGTAGACATGGAGCGGTGGAACAAAGTTTCTCATGCTTCTACGTTATAGTATGCAAAGGGTGTGAGGTCGCTTTGGGGGTACCCCCACCTCTATTAATGTACCAACAAGCTATCGCTCTGCAGGTCAGGAATCATCACACTGCTATCATCCTGCATATAAAAAGTTCAAACAGCCTCACACATCCGGAGCAAATAAAAGAAGTCCCCTTTCTGGGTTTTTTTCTTATACTCCGGCGAGAAAGCGGAGCTTTCGGGCAAGACTCGAACGGCGGAGCAGTGTTTACAAGTGGGCTGTGTCCCGCGGCACTTATGAGCTTGCGAATTAGTGACCGTCAGGACGAGTCCATACATTACTTTCGTCAGGACTCGAAAATCTTTTGAGGTAGATTTAACCAAAGAAAGAATATATCCAAAAGGTATACTGGTCATGTAAGCAAAGCTGTCCAGAACTGCACTCAAAAGTAAACTTTTATATTCTTTCTCATTTGTCCTAGTAATGACCAAGGTTCCTGCCTATTTTACTAACAAAAGTACCCGACACCTTATCTCCACAGGAAGTCCCTGTATATCAGGGGCTTTTTCATGTTCGAACTTCTTGTTACAAGACTGAGCCGTCTGCTGTATAAGTCAGAAATAAGTGACCTAAGTTACTGTAGAATTGCATTATGCCACCAGTAAAAGTTTTTATATTTATTGGAGCAATACTTTTTATACTTCTACTCGGTTTTTTCCTATGGGAACCAGGGGATACAAAGGAAGTACCCTGTAGTACAGAATTGCACGCTCATGGTGAAGGGCCAGAGCATTGTGACCCTTAATATTTTATTATGAAAAAATTTCTAATAGGACTCCTATTTGTGTTTGTCGCTTTGTCACCAAACGTTGGAATCGCACACTCAGTATTACCTGAAGCTTACATAGAGTTTTCTGAAGCAAACCCTAAATACTCTGACGCTCAGTTTGAGGCATTCACGGAGGCGAATCCAGAATTAAGTGCGGATGAGGATTTCATGGACCACATCAATACCGTTAGAGAACCTTCCAAGAGTTGGCTCGCTAATGTACGTGAGTTTGTTCGTCTCGGTATCATTCATATTCTTGAGGGAACTGACCATATACTTTTTGTCCTCTCCATTCTACTCATATACACAACGTTCAAACGTGAGGTGCTACTGCTGACCGTGTTTACAGTTGCACACAGTATTTCACTTATCATTGCAGGCTCAGGGATTTTGACACTCTCATCTCGCATTGTGGAACCAGTAGTAGCACTCTCTATTACATACATAGCCATAACTAGTGTATTCTTAACACGCTATAAAGCATTTCGTGCTCACGGGAACAAAGTCTCAACAGTGTTCATATTTGGACTCTTCCATGGACTTGGTTTTGCAGGACTTCTTAAAAATATCCAAATACCAGATGATAAATTTATTTCATCTCTTATATCATTCAATGTGGGAATTGAATTAGGGCAATTCGCTATTGTTGCAGCTATACTTCCATTTATCTATTTATTCAGAAAGAAGAAATGGTATCCAAAGGCAATACAGGTTGTTGCGGTTATAATCGCTATAATTGGACTACTTTGGGGATTCCATAGAATTTTCTTCTAGAAGTTACTGCGTGTTAACATGTTCAGGTGAAAATATCATCACCTCTGACAATAGCTTGTCTCCTTCTTTTTTTACCGATCTATGCGTTTGGTCACGGCGTGGCTGAAAGTGATGCGGTGTTCATTGAGACAATTCGGGGAGTAGCCATTATGGAGTTCATGTACCTTGGTGCAAAGCATATGGTAACTGGGTATGACCATATACTGTTCATAACAGGAGTCCTTTACTTCCTCTATCGATTAAAGGATGTGGCGGTCTACGTTAGTCTATTTACACTCGGACATAGCATCACACTCCTAGCTGGAGTACTTG
>JBLIOC010000034.1:0-8205 GCA_047639355.1 Minisyncoccia bacterium
AAACAACAATAGGAGGTAAAAATGCCTTATACACTGACTGTAGATATACCGACTGACGATCCTTCTCGAGTCGTTGATTTGTTTAAAACAACGAAGAATATGAACAAGAATGATCTATTGAATGACAATACTGATGTTAGTGAGTCGGTTCGCATGGTTAATTATATGGCTAAAGGTGGATTCTTTGCATTTACATTGAATGAAATAGGTTTAGATTTTTTTTCTCTACGTGAGGAAGAAAAGTTGGTGCCCGGAACAAGGTTTCCATACTTCGTTAATGAGTGCAAGGAAGCCTGCGGTTCTGGTAACCAGTTTTTTTGGGGTCAGTTTCTGTTTGAGCTGATTAATACTCCAGAAAATACTCTTAATATGGACCGTAGCTGCCGTAATCTGATTTACATTCGGGAGAAGTCCGCGATAGATATGCGCGTTGAGTCGTATGACTTTCTTTCTAGCTCAGAAGCTCTTACTGTGTTGGATGCACTCTGTTTGCTTGCTGTGGACTATCGTGATGACGAACACCATAGTAAAGTCATTCAACGAATGATTTCTTCCCTCACCTCGTAATAGTTTCTCCGATCTAGTACCGCCCCACCAAGGGGCGTTTTTTTATACTCGGTTGACTAGTTATTCCTAATGTCGACATAGAATTATCACAACGTAAGGTCGGTCGTAATTACGACCGACCTTACGTTGTGATAGAAATTTAAACGGCGTGAACACTCAAAACTAGAAATCGTCGGCTGCGCTTCCGGCGGCTGCGGCGTGGTGAGTGTCCAGGTTTAGGAAGCGGACGTGCTTGTCGTCGAAGTACAATTCACAGTGTCCAACAGCACCGTTACGATGTTTTTCTACCATGATTTCAGCAATGTTTGGTCGTTCAGCTTCTTTATCTCGATTCATCTTGTCCTCACGATGGATGAACATAACAACATCGGCATCTTGCTCAATAGAACCAGAGTCACGAAGGTCGGACAGGCGGGGCTTGCCACCACGTTGCTCAACGGCACGAGAGAGCTGTGAGAGAGCAATAACAGGTATTTCAAGCTCTTTAGCAAGAATCTTAAGGGAACGGGAGATTTCGGTAATCTGTTGCACCATCGAATCGCTACCTTTGGTAAGGGTAGGGGACATAAGCTGGAGGTAGTCGACAATGAGCATGTCTAGCCCGTGTTCATTTTTTAGTCGTCGCGCGGCCGAACGCATTTTTACAATATTTAAAGCAGCTTCATCAATGATGTGAATTGAAGCTTTGTTCAACTTATCCATGGCGCCCTGAAGAGCTTCGTATTCTGAATCGTTAGAAAGGCGTCCGGTACGAAGCTTCCATGAGTCAACACCAGCCTCGGCCGCAAGCATACGGTCAACAAGTTGCTGGTCGCTCATCTCGAGAGAAAAGATTCCTACCGACGCACCGTGTTGCAGAGAAGCGTTACGAGCAAGGTCAAGGGCAAGAGTTGTCTTACCCATCGAAGGCCGAGCGGCTAAGATGATAAGGTCGGATTTTTGAAAACCAGAGAGAAGGTTGTCTAGCCCGGTAAACCCACTTGGTACACCACGGCGTTCTGAAGGGTTTTCAGTTAGGTGTTCGAAGCGTTCCCAGGCTTCTTTTAAAGCACTACCAATCGGACGAAACTTTTGAGCTGAAGGAGATTGGGTAGCTTGAAAGATTTTCTTCTCTGCCATGTCGAGCGCCTCGTCGACGGTTTCTGGGTCAGAGTAGCCTATTTCTGCAATGTCATCAGCAGCGTGGATGAGGCCGCGAAGTGTTGCTTTTTCTTGGACCTGGTTAGAGTAATACATCGCGTTGCCAGCTGCTGGAACAGTCTCGATGAGTTCGGTGATATACGCAGCGCCACCAACTCTGTCGAGTTGGTTCATATCTTTTAGTTTGGTGATAATTGAAACGGTGTCAATCGGGTCACCTTTGGAAAATACTTGAGTGACTGCTTCAAAAATAGCTCGATGTTTGTCAGCATAAAAACTATCAGCGTAGACGGTTACTGAAACATCGTGCATCACATCAGGCTTTAGGATGATGGCACCAAGAAGAGCTTTTTCAGCATCAACGTTCTGGGGCGGGGTACGTAAAGCGCGGTTGTGTTCTTGAGCCATAAGTAATCAGCAGTTTATCATGAAAGTACCCTTGACTGTTTCTAGACGTTTTGCACAGTACTGTGGAAGAAGTGGATAGTGCAATTGAATTTAATACCGTTGATAGTGAGCTAATAATACTAGCCGCAAGACTTATCTTTCCGTAAAAAACATGCAAAGAAATGTTTTGCTTAGGCAAACTCTATTTTTATCTCAGTCTTCTATTTTTGGTTAATATCTAATTTTATAACCTACTAGTCGACTTTAGTCACCTTGGGCCCGTGGGAGGTGTCTTCTAGTTCGTAGCCTTTTAGTTTAACTGCGTCGCGTAGTGCGTCAGCATTTTCCCAGTTGTGGGCGATACGGGCGGCTTCTCGGTTGTCAATTAGTTCCTGAAGGTCTTCTGAGAGTTCTTCCATGCCAACAACTCCAAGTGAGCGTACTCCATCATAAACATCTTCAGAAAGTCCAATGTCGAGCACCTCATCTATTGCCATTAGGGTTCCGCATTTGGTCTTGTCGTCGAGTTTGTCATCTTTGAGCATGTCCCACATAACGGCAATTGCTCCGGGCGTATCAAGGTCGTTAGTTAAATGCTTATTAAACTTTTCTAGGTAAGTAGCATCTGGAGCTGCAGACTTTTGCTTATAGTCTTCGTACATGAGGCGTTTGATACGAAAAAGGGCGTTTTTGGCAGCTTTTAGAGCTTCCCATGTGAAGTTGGCTGGTGAGCGGTAGTGTGCAGTCAGAAGCCAGTAGCGGTAATCGTCACCGGAAAAACCGCGGTCGTGCAGATGACGCATTGTTAGTTTGTTGCCGAGTGATTTTGAGATCTTTGTGTTCTCGATGGTTATAAATGCATTATGAACCCAATATTTTACAAAAGTTTTACCAGTTACAGCCTCACATTGAGCAATTTCAGCATTATGATGAGTGTATGCAAGGTCTTCACCGCCAGTATGGATATCGATTTGTTTACCCAGAGTATCCATGGCCATAGCTGAGCATTCGATGTGCCAGCCAGGAAAGCCTTTCCCCCAACGACTATCCCAACCAAGTTCTCCTTTTTTCCAAACTGCGAAGTCGGCAGGATGTTTCTTTTCTGTGTTTACATCTATCCGCGCTCCGTTCTTCAACTTTTCAAGATCGATGTTGTGTAAACGACCATACTTTGGGAATTTTGCAATGTCGAAATAGACTCCGTCACTGGTTTCGTAAGTGAAACCTTTTTCTTCTAATGTTTTAATTAGGCTGATTTGCTTTTTTACATATTCACTCGCACGTGCCCAGGTGGTAGGTTGTAGTATTCGCAGGTCGTCAAGATCATCATCAAAGGTTTTTATATACTCGTCTGAGAGTTTACGCATAGCTTCTAGAGTCACTGGTAGCCCCTCACGCTTTAGACCCTTCATCATTTTATCCTCTCCTGCATCACCGTCGTCTGTAAGGTGTCCGAAGTCGGTTAAGTTTACTGTGTGTTTTACGATATAACCATTGTGAATAAGTACACGTTTAAGAATATCAGAGTTTAAAAAGGCGCGGAGGTTGCCGATTGTTACATTGTCATAAACAGTCGGTCCGCAACTATACATTTTTACTTCTTTGTCATTATTAGGTTCAAAGACCTCTAATTTTCCACTCTCAGTATTATAGAGGTAGATTTCTCGCATATGAACAGTTGTCTTAGTACCAAAAAGTTGAGTAAACATTGAGTGTAGTGTATCAGAAACTGCACAAAATCCCACTATACTCAGATATTTCTTTTCAAAACATGCTCTAGTGAAACAAGTTGAACGCTCTGATTTTCACTTGGTTATAGCTACCACCAGTGGTGGTTTTGGTGTCTGGGTTCTTTGTGCGATAATAGCGACATGTCATTTGAATCTAATGCTTCACAATCTACCTCAAATCAGAAGTATAACAGGCGAGGTCTAGGATATTTTTTAGCTTTTTGTTTTGCTTTGGGAGCTTTTTTCTCTGGTATACAAGTTGGGGAGGGGGTATTTGGATATAAGCAGACGGCAAATATATTTAATTTGTTTGCGTCTGCTCCAGCGGAAGAAGAAATGGTTGCAAATCCAAATCTAGATGAATTTTGGAAAGTCTGGAACCTCCTTGAAGAAAAATTTGCGACCGGAAGTACCACTAGAGAATTTTCCGATGAGGAACGTTTGCAAGGAGCAATCGATGGCTTGGTTGATTCATATCAAGATCCGTATACCGTATATTTGCCACCAAAAGATGCGGCTACCTTTGATGAAAATATTTCTGGAAACTTTAGTGGTGTTGGAATGGAGGTTGGACTGCGCGATGGGGTGATTACTATTATCTCACCATTGCCTGATACTCCTGCGGAAAGTGCGGGTATTATAGCTGGAGATGTAATCATTCAAATTGATGAGAAAAGTACTAAAGACATGAGGATAGATGAAGCTGTCGAACTTATACGTGGGGAGAAGGGAACTGAGGTTAGTCTACAAATATTTAGAGAAGGTGAAACAGAGTTTTTAACTATTCTAGTTACAAGAGACACTATTAACATTCCAACCGTAAAAACAGAAACCGTTGGGGACACTTTTTTTGTTGCTATTTACAGCTTCAATGCAGTGGCTGAAAGTCAAGTAAAAACTGCGCTGCAGGAGTATCTTGAGAGTGGGGCTGAAACTCTAGTTATTGATGTTCGTGGCAATCCTGGTGGATTTCTACAAAGTGCTGTAAATATTGCAAGTTATTTCTTACCTTCTGGTAAAGTTGTTGTAAGGGAAGAATTTGGCGAAAGTTCAAGAAACGATACTTTCCGTAGTCGCGGCCGACAGATACAAGTTTTTAATCCCAAAAATCTAGTAGTTCTTATAGACAATGGTTCTGCATCGGCTTCGGAAATTTTGGCTGGCGCACTAAAAGATCATGGAATTGCAACTGTTATTGGTACAAAATCCTTTGGTAAAGGTTCTGTCCAAGAGTTGGTGAAGCTTGATAACGGAGCTTCACTCAAGGTGACTGTCGCGCGATGGCTGACTCCAAACGGCACTTCTATTTCAGACGGAGGTTTAAACCCCGACATTTTTATCAAAAGAACTCCAGCACAAAGGTTAGCCAGTGAAGACCCGCAAAAAGACGCTGCTGTACTATTTCTTAGTGGGGTAGAGGTGTTGAGTGAAATTTCGGATGAAGTGGTGGATATTAATGAAAATGAGTCAACTGGAGAGTAATCAATACTTTTGGTATGATGCACCCCGACACGTGTAGTTAAGTGTACTAATTATGGAGATTAATATAATGATATGAAAGTAATTCTATTACAAGATGTGGCAAAAATTGGCAAACGATCTGAATTGGTAGAAGTACCTGATGGATACGCAATGAATCAACTTATACCCAAAGGAATGGCTGAAGCGGCTACACCTGCTAATAAAAATCGAATCGATAAACTTCAAGCTTCAGTAAAAGCCAATAAAGCTGCGGAAGAAGCGCGTTTTGAATCTGCACATAAAGCCTTATCGGAAAAAGTTATTAAAATCGTCACTGAGGTTAATGAACAGGGTCACCTATTCAAGGCAGTGAACGAATTTGATATTGCAGACGCGGCAATGACTGCTGGTATTGATGTGGATACCTCTATGATTATGATTGGAGACCCTATCAAAGAAGTTGGTGAACATGTTGTGGGATTGGCCAGAGGTATCAATAAGGGTGAATTTACTATTGAGGTAACAAAAAAATAAGTTTACTATGGGTAATTTATTACAGAAAGCTACTCCCGTTATCATTCTAATAGCAGTTTGTGGTGCTTTAATTGGTGGTATTGCATGGATGATGAATGGTGGAACTAATGGAGCAGAAGTTAGATTGGTCGACACAGACCAGTCTTTACCAGGACCGCTAGCAGCTAATGAGTTGGCAGCATACAATGTAAATATAATAAGTGATATGAATCCAATTGCCGTTCTAAATACAAATAAAGGAGTTATCGAAATTGAACTATTTGAAAATCAAATGCCAATTACGGCTGGAAATTTTGCCAAGCTAGTAGGAGAGGATTTCTATAACGGAATCAAATTTCATCGCGTAATTGAAGGTTTTATGGTTCAAGGTGGCGACCCAACAACGAAGACTGAAGAGACTCTTCGCTATGGTACTGGTGGACCAGGGTACTCGATTCCCGATGAGCACATTAAAAGTGATTTGCTGACAAATATTCGAGGTACTATTTCAATGGCAAATAGTGGCCCGAATTCTGGAGGTAGTCAATTCTTCATTAATCTTGTAGATAATACTAATCTAGATTTCGATAAGACTCCTGTTAGTTCCCAACATCCAGTATTTGGCCGTGTGATTAAAGGTATGGAAGTAGTGGACGAGATAAGTAGACTGGAAACAAGCGCAACTGGTTTACCTCTTGACGTAGTTACAATAGAGTCTGCAACAATCAAAAGGGAATCGTAATACTAAACTAACTTCAAATTCTAATAGTATAAATTTCAGTATAACCAAACTAGGTTTAATGTAGAACTGTATAAAAAACCGCTAGGACTATTGTCCTAGCGGTTTTGTCGAGGTAGCTTATGCAGCTTGTACTACGTGCACCATTTTCTTGGAGACTATTTTACCGGTAAAATTAGTCTTTCGAGAATTACGAAATGACACAACACCGTCAATCATAGCGAATATAGTATGATCTTTACCAACTTTGACACCTTTTCCTGCGTCAATTTTAGTTCCGCGTTGGCGTACTATAATTTGGCCAATTTTCACTGACTGTCCATCCGAACGCTTTACACCCAAATACTTTGGCTGTGAATCGCGTAGATTCTTACTTGTTCCGCCGGCTTTCTTAGTTGACATAGGATTAAGGTATAATTAGAATTTAACGGGATGAGTATACGATATATGTACGAAAAACTCAAGTCTTTTATTGCTGATGAAGCCTTCTTCACTTCTTTACTTATTATTCTGGTCGCCAGTGTTTCTTTTGGACTTGGTCGCAATTCTGTCATGGAAAGTGGGCAAAATAGTAATAACACATCTCAAGTTGGGGTTATTTTTAGTGAGTCATTGGACTTTCAGCCAGACATTGGACATATCAAATCAACTGACAAAGTGCAGATAGTAGCCTCTAAGTCTGGCGCTAAATATCATCTATTAAGTTGTCCTGGAGCGTCGCGAATAAAAGAAGAAAATAAACTATTTTTTAATTCAATCACGTTGGCAAAGGCGGCGGGCTATAAACCCGCAGCCAACTGCCCAGGTTTATAGTGTGATATTATTTTTAAATGCTAATTATTGATGTAGAAGCTTCTGGAATTGATTATCAAAAACACTCAGTGGTATCAGTAGGAGCTCTTGATTTACATAATCCAGCCAATCGTTTTTATGGTGAATGTAGAATTTGGAAAGGTGCTCATATCATGGATGGTTCACTTGCAGTCAACGGATTCACAGAAATTGAAATAAATAACCCTAAGAAGCAAAGTGAAGGTGAATTAACAAAAGATTTTTTGTTATGGAGTGGCAATCTAGAAGACAGGACTTTGACCGCACAAAATGTTTCTTTTGATAGAGATATGCTAAGAGCTGCTGCTGAACGCGCAGGTCTCAATTGGGACCTTGCACACCGCACTCTAGATACACATACCATGTGTTGGATGCACATGTTAAAGGCTGGCATGAAACCCCCTCTTGATGTCGATCACAAGAGAAGTGCACTTAATCTTGATACCATACTCAATTATTGCGGTATTCCGGCTGAGCCTGAACCTCATAATGCACTTACGGGAGCTCTGTGTCATGCTGAAGTAGCTTCAAGGTTACTATATGATAGAAAACTTCTCCCCGAATTTTCGACCTATGAAATCCCATGGTAATAATTTGGATGTTATAATTGAAATATGTTTGGAAATATTAAACGGAATAAGGGTAGTAAAAAAAACTCCCGACCCAGTAGAGTGGTCAAGGAATTACTTGACCCTAATGATGCTGACGGTGATGCAGTTCAGTCTTGGCGAGTTTTTCGTATCATGTCGGAGTTTGTACAAGGATTTGAATTACTACGAGAGCATGGCCTAGCAGCTACTTTTTGGGGCAGTGCACGGACCAGCCCAGATGATGATT
>JBLIOC010000035.1:0-7396 GCA_047639355.1 Minisyncoccia bacterium
CTTTGGAGCCTTTTCTGCGCTCTCTTTCGTGGTTTCTTTCTTTTTTCCAAAGAGAGCCATACTATTTTGACTTAGGAGTTGTAGGAGTGATACGGTTTTCGAGAATCTCAACTGAGCTCGACGCATCGGCCACAACAACATACTTATAAGTAAGAAGGTCAACCGGGTTAACGTCCTTGGCTTGCATTACTTCAATGTTTCCAAAGTTTCGGAAACTTTTTTCGGTAGCTAAATTTCGTTCGGCGAGCACTACAATAGCAGTGTTCTTTCGCTTAGTTGCGAGAGGTGCCTGGTCAAATCCTTTAGCAAGTGCAGCAATAATTGCTTTTGCATCTTTTGTCTTCGGTTCTTCCATGCTGAGTGAATCAACAAAGAACACCTCTTGGTCAGCTAACTTTTTTGACAAAACAGTTGCTAAAGCTTTGATACGTACTTTCTTATTGATTTTAACTGAGTAGTCTTTTTCAGTCCGTGGACCGAAAGTAACTCCTCCACCCGCCCAGATTGGCGAACGTCGTGAACCATGTCGAGCCCGTCCAGTTCCTTTTTGTTTCCATGGCTTCCTACCACCACCACGAACCTCACTTCGGTCCTTAGTGTGGGCAGTACCAGCTCGCGCATTTGCCTGCATACCGATCACTACTTCATGTACAAGGTTTGGATTCCAGGCAACACCAAATACTGTTTCTGGAAGTGTTACATCACCAGTCTCCTTTCCTTCACGAGAATATATTTTTGCATTCATATGATTGAAATTAATTAGTGCTGAACACTTCTACTAATGTTCCTTTTCGACCTGGTACAGCTCCTGATACCACAAGGATATTCTCAGCTGCGTTTACCTGTAGTATCTTGAGTCCCTTTACGGTAACAGTATCGCTACCCATACGGCCACCCATACGGGTACCTTTGAGGACGTGACCTATACCAGTTGCTCCAATTGATCCCGGTTCACGTTCAGAGTGCTTCTGACCATGACTCCTTCGACCACCAGCAAATTTGTGTCGCTTAACCACTCCCTGAAAACCTTTTCCTTTTGAGATAGCAGAGACAGTAATGTCATCACCAGGCTCAAAAGCAGTTACATCGTGAGTTGCTCCTTTTTCGGTCCCTTCAATTTTCACCTCATCTCCCATTCGCGGGCGGAATTCCCGAGAGAGAGCGATAGCTGCACCAAAGTGACCTTTGGCTGCTTTATTAACGCGGTGTTCTTTTTTAGAACCCGACGCCAACTGGACTGCTGCGTAACCATCATTCTCCACTGTCTTAACCTGTGACACTGTCGCTGGCGAAACTTTGAGAACGGTCGCTGCTCGACACACACCTTCGTCATCGAAGATTTGTGTCATACCAGTTTTTGTTCCAACGATAAATTTCATTTCGTATGAACCTAATCTATTAAAGCTTTATTAACATAAAAAATGTTAGAAGGTGTTTGGAAAAAATTGAGGTACAAAAGTGCGCAAAATTTTTGCAAGAAATTATTTATGTAGATTAGAACTGTATTTGTTATACAGAGAAAATCGAATAAATGGTTTCTGAAAATTTTGAGTACTGACTATCCAATTTTTTTCAAGTAACTTCTTCTAGACCCATACAACAAATCGCGCCTTTTTGGGACGAGCACAAGCTCGCCGACAAAAGGCGCGATTTGTGCCCATTGGTCCGAGAATAAGTCTCGTACATAGGTCTTTAAAGCTGGGGCCAGTATACTGATTTTTCTGAAAAAGGCAAGGAATTGCTAATTGGTTTTGATAGTGCTATCTTTAAAAAAGCACGTTGAACCAGGAGGAAGGGATGGCACTGATATTTAAAATAATCACTGCCATTTTGGATTTCCTAAAAATTTTTAAATGGCAGCAATATCAAAAAGAGGTTACAGGTACTCAACATACATATCCTGAATTTTATCCGCCTATGCAATGCGGAGGTAAACGTCGCCTAAAAACGGCTAACCAGATACGAGGACCTCCTCACCAACAAAGCCACGAGCATAGCGTGGCTTTTTTATATCTCAGTCTGATTTGATATATATAAGACAAATATATGGGAAGTGGTAGTTTATTTTTGGAGTTTCTAGCAGCCCGCTGGGTCTACTTTATGTAGCAATTCGGAATCATTAACGACACTTCTTAGAAGAATAAGAAGATCTCTAAATCCCCTCATAAACCCCCACCCCCTCTAAATAAACACTACCAGTATCACAACCAACAAAGTAGTTAAGGAACTTGTTGGTAGTTTTGTACTTGTAGCCAGTTCCTTCACTTATGTTCCAAGGGTCAAGCATCACTTCTCTAAAGGTTTCTTGGAAAGTAATAAGAGCTTCGTTAGTAGCAGTGTCCCAAGTGTTGTTGATTGAACCACTATACATATCGAGGTCACGGAGTATTTCTTGAGTTTTTCCGATTTCAGTAGAGAAGGTAGCGCCTGATCTTCCACCATTGTATTCAGTGAAGACAGGACAGACGGCGCTCGTTCCTTTCAAGAGGAAGTTCATCTTGAGTCTAGTGGTGATACCAACATAGCCGGTAGCTTCCTCTAGGTTCCAGACGTCGAGGATTTCTCTTTTGTATTTTTGTTGGAAGCGTTTGATGGCGGCGAGGTCGTTGGTGTCGTAACTACCGTCTTGAGAGAGACTTTCGTTTTCGACTGCGTTAAGGAAGGCGACCATGTCGTTGAAGACGGACATGGAGTTGGATGAGCGTTGGACGTATGAGAGGTTTTTGGTGATTAGGTTTAGGCCTGAAGGAGGAGTGTTGGAGGTGGTTTCGTTGGATGAGGTGCTGGAGCCACCGCTACCGACGGATGAATCGGAGTTTGTATTGGTAGTGAAGTCGGAGGTTGTTTCATTGTATGACGAATCCTTGGTTGAGGGTGAGGATGCTTGGGTGGTAGTTTCGACCAACCAATCTTCTGCCGCCCAGCCGTTGGTGCCATTATCAAAGTTTATTTGCCAGTAGGTATACCCTCCAGCTACAGTTGGCCCACTGATTACAGTTCCATTTGTACCAAATAACTGAGTACCTAGAAGTGCACCGCCAGCAGTACTAAGAATGTTTACAGTATCGATTGGTTGAACACGGTCACTGTGAGAGAATTTTGTTGAGATGGTTGGAGCTGGTTCGGGTTCAGGATCGAGGGTTGAGGTTGGGGTACTACCATCAGATGAGCATCGTGAGGTACATACTTGCACATCATCAATATCATAAACATGCTGCTCAGTATTTGACTGACCATCCCAATAGTTGTTCTGGTTACCAGCTAAGGTAATCATGTTCCAACCGACCGCATTCGGATTATGTCCACTACCTAGCCATGGCACATCTGACCTACCTCCCTGTCTGAATCCATCCCAGTACATCTCAATCACACCATCCTTAGCTCCAGCACCACTATTCATTACCATATGAAATTCAACTTGATGCCACTTACCGTCACCAAACGTATTGGTCCACGACTTGTCTGTGTATTCACCACCAGAGTCTTTAAATTCACTTTCAAAAACTTCGTCGTATGTTCCACACTTATAAACAGGATCACATCGCAATGCAAACTTGTGTCTATAATGACTACTACTCACCTGCTTTAAATCATAAAACACTAAGCCGGAAATAGTTGGCCCTTCTGAAGTTACTTTGTTGGTATTAAAGATAGTACTTTCAGTTGTCCCATCAGCAATTTTTTCATTATAGTGTCCTATACGGAACATTTTTGCCGCACCTGGAGGGTCTTGATCAGGATTAAATCTAATGAAGTGACTAGTCCAAACTTCTTCATATTGGTCTGGTCCAAGATGTTTCGCTAACTGACAATCTGAACCCCAAGAATTTTTATCACCATTTGATTCATCCCAGACTTTAAACCCGAGACCAAACCCACCGCGCGCAGCATCTACTGTAATTTCACAAGGTGGGTTTGCATTGTTTGAATCTGAAGTATAAGTAAAGTTCCAGTTTGGTGGTAATGCAGAACAATCACCTCCTAAGGTGTCACCGCCAGTATCGCCACCAAAGCGACAACGTCCGATAATATCTTGCGGCGTAGTAGCGTTAAAATTATCTGAGAAGACGAGTCCACCACTTGGAGCTGGTGTCGGTGCAGGTTCAGGAGTTGGTTCAAGTTGGGGAGCTGGCTCTGGTTCCGGCTCAGGCGTCGGCGTCTCATACGAACAACTCTGCTCCACC
Organism: Minisyncoccia bacterium; assembly: GCA_047639355.1. Lineage (GTDB taxonomy): Bacteria > Patescibacteriota > Minisyncoccia > Phycocordibacterales > UBA918 > OLB19. Next base: position 4,185 of record JBLIOC010000035.1, read on the forward strand.
ACCGGTGCACCACCTTCACAACCTGAAGGAGAGGAACTGTTAACTGTACGTGTTTGAGTATCATCTGACTGACATGAACCCCATGAAGAATATGAGAAATAGGAACAGGTTGAGGTTGGTTCTGGTTCGGGTGTTGTATTAGACTCTAATCCAGAAGCTAACCTTCCGTATATTTCTAGTTCTCGCACTTGTGTCTTATTTGCACCTGCGTCACCATTAATAGTGACCCTCACGTATTGTGCCGAAACACCTGACAAGGTTTCGTTAAACCAGTCATTTCCGTCACAATCAGAATCACTAACTGCATTAGTATATGCATCACCAGCTAAAACTTTGTATTCGAGTGACCAAGTTTCACATACCCATGAACCTTTATAATCTCCAAAAACCCGGGCTGACTCTAAGTCATACACGGCATTAAAATCAAACTCGGCCCAGAAAGATGAGATTCCAGCACCGCCTGGCAAACAACTAATAGTATCTTGATCTGTACAACCATCCCACAACCCTTGAATTGGAGTACCGTTCGAAAGATTGCCAGAGTCGGAAGTATGAGACTGTCCTGACACAAGTTGTACTTCTTGTGACACAGAAACTGCAGCCTGATTACTGATCGAACCTAGTAGATCAAACAACGAATTTTTAATAAAAGAAAGTTGCTCACTAAAACTAGCTGATTTTACTTCAGTAGTCTGAGCGTACGTTACATGGGAGATGAGGAAAAGACTCACTAGTAGCGTGAATCCAAGGATGATTCGTTTGGTAATGGTTAGGGAGAGTTTCATCAATAAATGGTTTAAGTAATGGGGTTAAATTACACACAAACGAGACCTTTTGTGTGTTTAATTATACTTCTCTGTGTATAGTAGATTTTTTCTTTTCACTTCTGTTATTATACACCCTTATAAAAATTCCACTTGTTATATTTAATTTAACAACGATACTGGATAAATATATAAATAAGATAAAGCCGGGTCTGATGACTCGGCTTTTACTTTTTTCTAAAGATGATTTCTATGTCACACCAAACACAACAGGTGCAATATGCATATAGCCTAGTAGGGCAACTGCAGCTAAGCTTAAACACTGGACCATCCAGCTATTTTCACCTTGAAACGTCATCTTAGTATCTTCTAAGTTCAACATAAACTTGGGGTTAAAGAACAAATAAAGAACAAATTCTCGTACTTCTTTCTACATTGCTATTTGGGTTACCTTATAAAGCTTTGTAGACAACAGAGAAAGGCGAGCCCTTACGGGCTCGCCTCCTGTTGTCTTTACATTATGTTCCTATTTCCAATATTTGCAACTACATATTTACAGTACCTGTGGATAACATAAACCCAGCCAAAGGCTGGGTTTATGTATTTGGCAAACAGTAGTATTTTGCCTAAACGAGATGAAGTACGAGGCGCGCAAGAAATTAAATGCGAAGCGTACTTTTTGTACGATGAGAATTTAATTTCGCCAGCGGAACGAAGTAATTCGCTCGTTTTGGCAAAATGCTTACATCATCTTCACATCGATGTTGACCCCCGACGGGAGCGAGAGGTTCGTGAGAGCCTCTACCACTTTTGGACTCGGATTGAGAATGTCGATAACTCGCTTGTGAGTTCGCATTTCAAACTGTTCTCGCGCGTCCTTGTGCACAAATGTTGAACGATTGACTGTGTACTTCTTAATTTCTGTCGGAAGAGGAATCGGTCCAACCACATTTGCGTCGAAACGCATTGCTGTGTCAATAATTTGCTTAACTGAAGCATCGAGAATCTTGTGCTCGTAAGCACGAACTCGAATACGAAGCTTATTTATCGCAGCTGCTGCTTTTTCTGATGTAGTGTCTGTAGCCATAATTTTATTTTATGTTCCTTGCTCAATTTATCAAACGGTTTCTAAAACTGCTTGAGATGCGAGATGAGCCAAAAGTTGGGCGTGAGCCGTACTTTTGGTACGGTGAGCGACCAGCTTTGCAGCACAACGACGCAGATTGAGTAGTTTTAGGAATCGTTAAGCGATGATTTTGGTTACGACCCCGGCTCCTACAGTCTTACCTCCTTCACGAATAGCAAAGTTTGTTTGATCTTCAAGTGCTACTGGAGCAACTAACTTTACCTTAAAGGTAGCAGTGTCTCCTGGCATAACCATTTCTGTTCCTTCCGCCAGGGTAACATCTCCTGTTACGTCTGTTGTCCGGATGTAGAATTGTGGCTTGTAACCAGTAAGGAATGGTGTGTGACGACCTCCCTCTTCTTTTGAAAGGACGTATACCTCAGCTTCAAACTCAGTATGAGGAGTTACAGAACCCTTCTTAGCAAGTACTTGTCCTCGATGGACATCTTCCTTCTTAGTTCCTCGAAGAAGAACACCAGCATTGTCTCCGGCTTGAGCCTGATCGAGCTGCTTGTTGAACATCTCAACTCCAGTCACAGTTGTGAGTGAAGTGTCTTTGATACCAACAATTTCTACTTCTTCACCAACTTTAACAACTCCACGTTCTACACGACCAGTTACTACTGTACCGCGTCCTTCAATTGAGAAGATATCCTCAATTGGCATTAGGAATGGCTTGTCTAGGTCTCGAATTGGAGTTGGGAAATATTCATCCATCGCGTCAACGAGTTCAAGAATTTTTGCCTGATACTCAGCATCTCCTTCAAGAGCTTTAAGCGCAGAGCCATGAATGATTGGCGCCTTTTCACCATCGTAACCACCTTTTGTAAGCATCTCTCGTAATTCTTCTTCTACGAGCATGAGCATTTCCTCATCGTCGACCATGTCGCACTTGTTAAGGAAAACAATCATTTGTGGTACACCAACTTGCTTAGCAAGAAGAACGTGCTCACGTGTTTGCGGCATCGCTCCGTCTGTTGCAGCAACTACTAGTACCGCACCGTCCATTTGGGCAGCACCGGTGATCATGTTTTTAATGTAGTCGGCGTGACCTGGCGCATCAATGTGTGCGTAGTGTCGTTTTGGAGTTTCGTACTCAGAGTGTGAAAGCGAAATAGTGATTCCACGAGCCTTTTCTTCTGGGGCTTTGTCAATTTCTCCTACGTCTTTAACGTTCGCTGTGTACCCTTCTCCTTTTGCGTTAAGAGTAGTAAGGATGGCTGCAGTCAAAGTGGTCTTGCCATGGTCAACGTGACCAATAGTTCCCACATTGATATGCGCCTTTGTGCGATCAAATGCTTCTGCCATAAATAAATACTTAA
>JBLIOC010000036.1:0-6975 GCA_047639355.1 Minisyncoccia bacterium
CGGTTCTAAAAAAATCGAAGAATCTTTCAAGAAGTAAGTTGCTTGCTTCCCAAAGAGAATTTGAAGTACTGAAGTCAGTTCCTATATCAAACACTATAGAAAACATACTTTGGAAAGATATACTGGCACAGAAGCCTAAAGGATTAGATACAGATATTTTAAAAGGAACTACATTGTCCCCCGGGTATGCATCAGGTCAATCAGGAGTGTTGGAGGACTTAACCGGGGGAAAGAAAATCGATATCCTGCTTACCGATGCACTGAATCCTTCATTAACCATCTTCTTTGACCAAATCAAAGGCATTGTTTGCGAACGAGGAGGACAACTATCACACGCAGCAATTATTGCCCGAGAATACAACATCCCGATTCTCCAAATTGATGGTGCAGTTAGTGACATACCTGCTTCGTCAAAAATATTACTTGATACTTCAACAAACTCAGCACAGATACTTCCCTAGTAGCATATTACTGACAATACTGATTTTGCTGACAGAAGAGTTCTCACTGAAGTGAAAATACTAATGAATAGTAAGGCGTCATTTGTGGATTTCGAATAACCATTCGACACAAATCTCCTCAAACTGGTCCACACGAGGGATCGTCAGTCTATAGCTCAAGTTGCTTTAACTTTTCAATCGCTTGCTGACTTCATCCACAAATTTCTCACTTTTGGTATACTCACCAAATGAATAAACGACTCTCTATATTAGTTCTAATTTTGTCGGCAACTTTATTTGCAGCGAGCGGCTTTGTGTATCAAGCAAACCAAACTACACCCTTCCCAACTGAACCAAAGGAAGTAGCAACAACCTCTCCAACCTTGCCTGAAATTGAAATAGTGCCAACTGTTTCGCTCGAAGAAAAAGTTGGGCAGCTTTTTATCATTGGTCACTGGGCAGACTCTCCTCTGGCAAGTACCACTAACTTAATTAGAAAACATCACTTAGGCGGCGTAGTAATTATGAGCTCTCCTGCAAATGCAGACGATATAAAAAACTGGACAAGTGTCTGGAACAAAACCAGCCATCGACCGCTTTTTATTGCTATTGATCAGGAGGGTGGACAAGTTAGTCGACTAAAAGGTTCAGCCTTTATCCAGACTAGACAACGAGACATAACGAATGTTGAAGCCGCTTATGAAATTGGACGAACCAGAGGAGTAGAACTGGAACCACTCGGTATAAATATGAACTTTGCTCCCGTTCTTGATAGTGCAACCAATCCTAATTCATTTATGTACGACCGAACTTTCCCAACCAAAGCCTCTAGCGCAGTCTTGGCCTCCGCTATGATACAAGGTATGAAGGAAGTATCGTTAATTGGAGTAATTAAGCACTTCCCCGGACACGACGACACGGCCGATGATTCTCATAATATTCTACCGACAGTTAACATTGAACGAGCTGAACTCGACACTTTTGCTTCACAGTTTCGTGAACTGATTAATGACCAGGAGCCAGCAGCCATAATGACTGCTCATATACTTTTCCCAAACATTGATACCGAACCGGCTAGTCTCTCACTTTTTTTTCTGACCGACTATCTTCGTGACGAACTTGGCTACAATGGTCTCATTATCACTGACGACATGAGCATGAAGGCTATTACTGACACTTGGAACATCGAAGAAGCGTCAATACTAGCCCTCCAGTCTGGTGCGGATATAGTTTTGTTTGCAGCTGAGCCAAATAAGACAGCAGCGGCCCTCACCGCAGTCATTGCCGCAGTTGAGACTGGTCAATTATCTGAAGAGCGCATAACCGAAAGCTACGAGAGGGCCATCGCTCTAAAGGAAAAAATTAAATAACGTTTGCGGTTACTATTTATTTTCTACAATCTCACCCTTAATTGCTACCATCTCAGTAAACTGCCTGAAGAAGTCAACTTTTTTTCGGGCGGTTGTTTCAATTTTTGTATAATCGTCCAATACAAAGAACACGAATGATTCAGAGAAGTCTTCTTCGGGACTACTGGCTGCATAACCAGTCACATATTCGTCCTCATTTTTTCTATAGTAAGAGTAGGGTCCATTGGATGAGTTACCCTCTGGGAAAAAGAGTTCAGCTCGCTTCAAATCTGAAGTTGACCAAAACTCATCCACAAATTTACTTAGATAAGAATTTTCTGCTGGACAGCCCCAAATTTTAAAATAATCCTCACAGCCTGTCTGGCGTGGTTCTGCTAGCCCTAAAATCTCTTTGTATGAAACAATATGTGCTAACTCATGAATAATCAGCTCGGTATTTAAATCTGAATCCTGGTCTTTGATAATCTCATCACTGACAGAGTATGACCAATAATCGTGTTCTGGTGGAGTAGTTTCAACAAAGGCGTCAAATTCTGTATCTTCCTCATCGAAGACTATGAAATGTTTTATTTTTACATCATATTCGTCTGGAAATAATTCAAGGACACGAGTGAAATATTTCCGATGTTCTTTATTTTTTATCTGAGTGACTTCCGTCTTGTCTTCGATTTTATACACCGCAAGTTTCGTGACCGAATCACTAAGACTAGCTCGGCTAGTTTCGACTTTTCTTTCAGACTGTGACCGAAGTTCTAGTTGGGCTTTGAGAATTATAATTTGTTTTTGTAGCGCTTCGATAAGCTCAAGAAGAACCTCTCGGTAAGGACCTTCATTGACTTCAGTTTGAGCACGCGTTTGAAGCGGTGATACCAATAGCACACACGCAAAAAAACAAGAAATACACAGTCGACTGGTTTTCATATTTACTATATTAGCCGATTTCCTTCCCCTCCACCACTGTCACCGGAAGACTGACCACAAATTTGGCCCCTTTATCTTCGCCAGACTCAACAGTTATAGAGCCGTTGAGTAGTTCTGCCGACTGTTTAACCACATATAAACCAAGGCCGGTACCTTCAGTTTGATGCGATTGTGCATTACTAGCTCTAAAGAATTTTGTGAATAATTTAGGGATTTCTGATTCAGGTATTCCGATACCGTTATCGGCCACTACAATTTGAACCTGACCATCTCTTAGTTCGTACGATAATTCAAGCTCTCCGCTTGACTTAAGATACTTAACGGAGTTTGAGACTAGATTACTTACAATAATATGAAGTAACCGACTATCGATTTTTATTGTGACTTGCGGCGGTATGTCCTGCCTTTTAAGCACCAACTGCTTTTCGGTAATTTTTTCTGAAAATTCATCGGTAATAGCCGATAAGAAATTGCTTATATTTATATTTTCTTCCTTGGAGGCAAAAGTCCCCATCTCCAATTTTGAAACACTTAAGAAATCATTAATAAGACTGACCATACGAAGAACATTTCGTTCAATTTTATCAATATACCTCGCTTGGTCGGGTGTCTCAGTATCTTTCAAATTCTTTTGTAATAACTCCACGTTCCATCTTATAGCGGCGATTGGCGTTCGGAGTTGATGTGTAGCCAAAGCTACGAACTCTGATTTTGCAGTATCAACATGTTTCTGTTCAGTAACATCAACCAACGAGACCAGTCTTTGCCCGAGGTTCTGATACTGGCCAACTGTCAAAAGGACCCATATCGTTTCACCTAAAATAGTTTCTAGTGATACTTCAACATCATTTACCATGAGGCCCGCCTCCACCTTACTTTTTAAAATATTCTCATCTGTTTCGGTACTGGTCTGAATTAGATTAAAGAAATTTAGTCCGCCCATTTCGTCGACCATCCCCTGTAACAAATTTACCGCTGCTGGATTACTCTTATCGATGATTCCATTAGTTTGAATGATGAGATAAGCAAGCGGACTTCGGTCAAAGAGTACAGCAAGTGCTTCGTCCTGCACGAAACTAGACTGCGATATTGTCATGGATTGCCATCCATCAATTTTATGTTGCAAAAAAAACAAGACTGCCAACATAAATAATACTATCCCACCAAGAATAAGAGACTCCGCCTCCCCCAATTTTCCGGACGCTGACATCCAGGCGCTAACACTAACTGAGATACCCAAAAAAATGAGTAGCGTGCGTTCAAAAAATCTAAGTGACTTAATTTTTGTGATAGACGGCATACCTTTATATTAACAGTTCACCAGCATCATAACAGTGTGGTTTTACACCAATCGGCAAACCCGTGATATTATTTACCGATATGGAAAAACACATCTTGATTGTAGAAGACGAACCAGATATCCTAGAAGCTATGGCTGAGGCAATAACTCAGGCCGGTTTTACAGTATCAACCGCAAAAAATGGTTCGGCTGGTTTGAAAATGGCTTTAGAAGAAAAACCGGATCTTATATTATCAGACATAGTCATGCCTACCATGGACGGTCATGAAATGTTACAGAAATTACGAGAGGATTCGTGGGGTAAATCCGTGAAGGTTATAATGCTAACCGCTATGGATGACGTAGAAAATATCGGCACGGCCCATACTAGCAATATCACAGATTACATCATCAAATCTCATAGTAGCCTCGATGAAATTGTAGCAAAAGTTAAAGTAGTAATATTCACCAATTAGTCCTCTAACCGCAATGAACAAAAGAAAAGCCGCCGAATTGTAAACTTCGGTGGCTTTTTTGTTCAGACACATAATCATATATTTATCAAACCTATTGGATAGTGGCTTACTCTAAAGTAAAGGCCTTTAGAAAAAGTCGTACTTCCTGAAACAACTGTTTAGTATCCTGGTAATCAAGCCGTTTGGCAGCGTCTTCTAGTGAATACCATGCCGCTTCCTTCACCTCAATACCATCGAGCTCAAATGACAAGTCTGTCATTATCCCAACAAGAAATTTCACCGTTTTATTTATCTTCACCCCATCAAAAACAAATGAGTACTCTAGATTAAACACAGGTTCCGCCAGTAATGTCTCGGGAGTCATACCAGTTTCTTCTTTTAATTCACGTAGAGCAGTCTGCTTCATTGTTTCTTTCCCTTCGGGATGACCTTTCGGAAATATCCAGTATGAATTATTACCAATCTTACTAAACTGATGAATTAGAAAAACTTCCCAACTGTCATCTACACGACGAATTGGTATCACTCCATATGAGTAATCAGTTTTCGATTGCATGAATAGCTTTAGTATAGCAATAAATATCTTTGCCGAAGTGATCTACTGACAAAACAAATCGAGAAGAATTATTAAAATTTATTTTTATACCTGCTTTGAGACGAAAGTTTATATGGTTTCATATACAAAAACCGAACAGCGTAAGCCGTTCGGTTTTTGTATATCTGTGTCCACGACTGGAGTTGAACCAGCACGGGATAAATCCCACTACCCCCTCAAGGTAGCGCGTCTACCAATTCCGCCACGTGGACAAACCTTTTTCAGGTTGGGCCATTATGCACGAACCGAATAGGTAAATCAAATTAGTCCTTCTTTTCTTCTACGACTTTTCCTCTGCTGGAATATCTTCAACAGCGGGCTCAACTTCTTCTGAATCAGCTGGTGCTTCGTCAGATTTAGTTACCTCGGCCTCAACAGTCTCTTCGGCTTGCTTAGCAGCTTCAGCTGCTACAGCTTCCTCTTCAGCTCGTTTTGCTTCCTCGGATTCTCGTGCAGTTGTTTCGGCGTCTGATTCAGTAGATAAAGACATGAGACTCATTCGACGCATTTGGCGCTTAATTTCTCGATTTACCTTCTCACGAATGTAATAAAGCTTAGCTCGGCGAACTTTAGCTCTCTTTACAATCTCAAGCTTATCAATAAGTGGCGAGTAAAGTGGGTAGATTTTCTCCACACCAACTCCACTAGTCACCTTGCGAACGGTAAAAGTTGCTCCCGGTTCATCACCATGTTTACGAGCTAACACCAACCCTTCGAAAATTTGAATTCTAGTCTTTCCCTTATCTTGAATTTTTTGGTGAACACGAATAGTATCACCGGCACGAATACCAAGATCCTTTCTTTCCTCCATGTTTACTGGGGATACTTTCACCCCTGCCATTGCTGCTTTCATAATAGATTTTTTTGAATAATTAAACGAATGAGCCGTTTAAACGTGCCACAATCTACCATAATACTCCCTACTCTGCAATGCGTTCGGCCGCTTCTTCGAACTCTACAGGCAAAGAAGCGATAAAACGCTCGGTTGAGCCGCTGGGCAAAACAAGACCAAGGATGTGAGCATGTAAAGCCATGCGTTGCATTGCAAGGTTTTTTGAGTTAATTATTTTACGTTCTGCATACAAAGAATCACAAACAATAGGTCGGTCTATGGCTCTGAGATGGGCTCGTAACTGGTGAGTACGACCAGTCTTCGGCATTAGCTTTACATAGGAAAATGGCTCGTCCTCATACTCACCCATACCGATACGTTCAAAGTCTGTTATAGCTTCACGCAACACACCTTTGGCTCCACGCTCAGCTGAGCGTCGCCGATGATCTTTGGCACTACGTCCAATTGGACGATTGATAGTTCCCCACCGGTCATTAAGGCGACCGTACACAAACGCACGATACTCCTTGAATACGAGCCTATCCTTAAACTGTTTCTTGAGATGCTGATGGGCCTCCTGTGTCTTTGCTAAGATTAGTACTCCAGAAGTTTCCCTGTCAAGACGGTGCACCACCCCAGAACGATCAAGCTCTTCACCGTTTCGCGAGAAACCTGGCTCACCCACACCGCGCGCTGTAGGTACGCGTCTACATAACCACTCCACCACAGTGGGAGCATCTTCGTTATGTCCGTCAGCATGAACCAGCCACCCATAAGGCTTATTAATAACTATCACCTCATCATCTTCATACAAGACGATCGGCTCCTCTTTAGATACTTCATTCTCGCTTTTCATATTTATGACTATACGTCTTTTATATCGATAAGCAATGTGTCAACAATGTGCGACAGAGTCTCCCGTTGTTTTTTATCCAAAGAAAGGCTTGCCACAGCAGAGTGAGCAGCCGCAGCCTCAGTTCGCACCCTTTCCATCATTACCTCATAAGTATTCGCACTATCCAACATAGATACAACCTTTTCCGCCTCCGCTGAGGTCATTTC
>JBLIOC010000037.1:0-6832 GCA_047639355.1 Minisyncoccia bacterium
CGAAACATCTATTTCAAGGCTCTGCCGCTGCTATTCTTGGTATTTTTGTTCCAATATTTTTGTATGAAACATTTGGACAAGAGTTTCATTATGTAGGCTTATATTACGCTTTGATAGCTCTTCTTTTTGTAATATTTCTAGTTCCTGCAATGCATATTTCCAATCGTATTGGATTTACAAAGTCTCTAATTTTAGCTGGATTTTTCAATATTATAGTTTTTTCAATTATGTATTATCTGACTCCAGGTAATCTTGATATTCTTGTTGGGTTTTTACTAGTAGCAATAACTGGATTCAAAGTTTTTCACTGGGTTCCGTACAATGTGGATTTTACTCTTTTTACCACCAAGGAAGACAGGGGAAGGCAGGTAAGTCTTACTTTTGCTACTACTGCCTTCTTAGGTATTATTGGACCGATTATAGGTGGCTACGTTATTGTTAACAGTGGATATAATATTTTATTCTCAATAGCTGTGATTTTGCTTATTGTGTCAACTATTTCTTACATCTTTGTACCAGAAACTAATACTAATTATGATTGGAGTTTTATGGAAACTTGGAAAAAGTTTTTTTCAAGAAAATATCGGCCAATGATGGTGAGTGAGTTTGCTAGTGGAGCTGAAGCAACTGTAAGTATTGTTGTTTGGCCAATCTTCCTTTACGATTTGCTTAGCGGTGATGTGCTAGAGATAGGAGCACTATCTGCTGTGATTGTTAGTGCCACTATTATCATTCAACTTTTTATCGGTAATAGGTTTGATTTACATGGATTATCAAAAAAAAGAACTCTCCAGATAGGGAGTTCATTATACGCCTTGGGATGGATTATAAAAATATTTATTCTGTCTGCCGCACATGTGTTTTTTGTAGGTCTATTCCATAACTTAGCAAGAATTTTTACAAAAACTCCTTTTATGGCAATTATGTACGACATGTCTGGTGACCAAGGTGATTATGTAGATGAATTTACTGTGCTGCGCGAGTTGGCTCTTCATATGGGTAAGATATTTAGTTTGCTGGCAATTTCTGTATTAACACTTTTTATTCCACTAGCTTGGACTTTTATGATTGCTGCCATTGCTTCTATTGCTCTTAATTTTATACACAGTTCTCACTCAGCCAAATAATATATGAAAATCGGTTTTTTTGATTCTGGACTAGGAGGGTTAAGTATACTCAAAGCAGTCGCAAAGGAGATGCCTAACTACGATTATGTTTTTTATGGTGACACAGCAAATCTGCCATACGGTAACAAAACTGTAGAGATTATATATAAATACACCTCACAAGGAATGAAGTATTTGTTTGAAGCTGGTTGTAACATAGTTATTATTGCTTGCAATACAGCTTCTGTCGAAACTGCTCGGCGTCTTCAGGATGAATTTCTACCTTCCAAATACCCAGACTGTAAAATTTTGGGAATTATCGTGCCAACGATTGAGTTTTTAACTTTTAATGTACCGACTAAAGTTTTGATGATTGGAACTAAGCGTACTGTTGAGTCAGGTAAGTTTCAGCTCGAACTGGATCGTAAAGGAAATGGAAATACTTTACTAACGCAAATTTCCACTCCAGAGCTAGTTCCCCTAATTGAGATGAACGAGCTAGAGGCTGCAGCTAAGCAGGCAATTTTTCGGATAGAGAGCGAGATGGAGGACAATAAAGTTGTAGTACTTGGATGCACTCATTACACTCAAATTAAAAATCAGCTTCGAAATCATTTTGGTGGATCAAAAATAATAATTTCGCAAGACGAAGTTATTCCAGAAAAATTACGTTCTTACCTTGGTTACCATCCTGAGATTGAATGCAATCTGTCACGAGATGGAGAGCGCAGTGTGCACTTAACAAAACATTGTCCGGCCTATGATTTGTTTATGGGACGACAGCTCGGCGGTGTGTACATAGACCAGGACTAAGGTTTTGTCTTTAAATACGTCGATTTCTCTTTAATATTTCTTGTATGTTGTCCTTATTTAAAATTGTTTCAATTACTAAAAAACCACATAAATTATTTTTAGCTGTAAATTTTTATCTAACTACAAACTTACCATCTGTAGTTGGGTAGGGGAGTTGGGTTACTTCTGCTTCGTTTTCTCGAATAAAAAGTTAATATTTCGTCCATATTGGTTGTGTGTCAACAATTCTACAATTGTTCGCATGTCTTCGCTGATAACATCATGGGAGTAAACAAGGAACTGTTTTTCAAGAATTGCACGAATACCGAATTTTTTAAAAAGCAGTTTGGGTAGTTAATTTATAGCTTCATAACCATCTCCACCACCAGATGCCTCATCATAATCTAGATTTTCTTCAAGCGAATCAAGTAAATCATAAAAATTTGTTTGGTTGTTTATTTTAATTTTCTCACACTCTGGGTATTCATTTCAATCAGAAAGTATATTTCTAAATTAAAGTCCTGTCACCTTTAAAAGAATTCATTCCAGAGTAGAATACATCAAAAAGTTATTTTTTAGATAAATACGTGCTATGTTTCATCTATTTCATTACCACTGTGAAATTTCTGATGTATGTCGCGAAGTCGTTTATTTGTTACGTGTGTATATATCTGAGTAGTGGCCACGTTTTTGTGTCCTAGCAACTCTTGTACAGATCGCAAATCTGCACCATGGTTCAGAAGGTCAGTCGCATAGGTGTGTCTAAGGGTGTGAGGGGTGACCTTTTTTGATACCCCAGCCAACATAGCACTGCGCTGAATCATCATTTGGATAGCTCGGGGAGTAAGACGTTTGGACTCGCTGTTTTTGGTGAGGTTTGTAAATAAAGGTTTGTCTACATCGTGACGACCTTTAAGGTACTCACGTATCCATTGAGCTGAGCGAGGGGAAATGAATATAGTACGAATATGCTTACCTTTACCAATGATGGATAGTTCGTAGGTTCTGTTTGTAGCATTGTCTTGTAGCATTGTCATCTGGTCTTGATTAAGTGCAGTTAGTTCAGAAATACGCATACCAGAGCTAAAGAAAAGTTCCATTATCGTTCGGTCGCGAAGACCTTTTTTTGTACTTATATCTGGTATATCTACCATGGCAGCTACATCACGAACTTCAAGAAACGAAACAGTCTCGTTTGATTTTTGTTTTGCTAGTTTAACCTTACTACTAGGGATTGACTCAATATCTCGATCAGCCAAGAAGGCGAGTAGAGCCCGAAGCGCAATTAGGTAGTAATTTTGAGATTTTTTACCAAGGAGTTCACCTCGGGGAGTCTTGTAGGTACGGGCTATATAAAGACGATAATCCCATATATGATCAGCAGTTAGCTCATGAGGTTTGAGTTCAGTAAGATTTTCAACCTCCAGCCATTTAACGAATAGGGAAAGGTATTGCTTATAGTTGCGTTGTGTATTATTAGAAAGACCCTTTTCGATTTCACAGTAGTCGAGAAAGGGGAAGAGATACCCCCTGAGCGGCGTGGATGATTTCTTGGCTGTCATTAATATAATAATACTACTTCGCACAATATATGTAAAACGAAGTGATGTGAATAACTTAAAGGTTATTATATGGAACTAGGTGTTTCAGTGTACCTACTCCATATCTATGTCCTGGTCTGTATAGATGGATGCACACCTGTGTAGATTCAATAGCTCAGATGGGCGTTCGTTTAGTTTTTTTGTATCGAAATTTAGCTTTTCCAAGATTTCTTTCTTATCTGACCCTACAGCATAGCCGATTAGTTCATCAGTGTTGTTTAGTAGCCATGAGGGCGTAAACGACGCTCTAGAATCGATTTTAAGGTCTTCTACGTGTACCGGCACGTATGTCTGGTCGTCTTGATAGACTCTGCGGAATGAGACTTCATCCATTGGGAAAATTCCAGCCGTATGACCATCCTTACCAATCCCTAAAATCGAAATAATTTTTGGATTATTGAGTTCAGATAATTTTTTTAAAAAAGTATCATTTATTCTAGCAGCAAAATTTTCTGTTGATTCGTTCTCTAGCGGCATGGTGTCCATGGTCAAAGTCTTAACCTGGTGAGAGGAATAGCGAGACTCTAGCTGTAAGTAGTTATTGATTTCTGCCTCCCTACTCACCCGCTCATCCCCCATGATAAATATTGTGCGACATTCGGTTCTTTGACAGATATTTTTTTTATCACCACTGATTTTAGTCTGACATTCTTGGTGGAAACATTTTTTACCAGGCTCTATGTATTCGATGATATCTAATGCCGATCCTCCAGCCAGGAGAACTACTGTGTCTCCATAATGTTCATGGATTATGGAGCTGACATGCTCCCCCGCTTCCTTAGCTGCATCTCTTGTAATGGTGAGGCTTGTCATAAAATTATTTATTTTTGATTGTCTTATGGCCACCGAACTGATTTCTCATTGCAGAAATTAGGGTACCAATACGTGATGGGTTTCCTCGTGTACTTTTGCGTTGCTTTAGTGCCGCGCTTAGTATCGGTGTCTTACCTTCTTCAACTATGAACTCCATTTCAAATTCCGTTTCTCCTTTTGGTACTTCCCCAGCGATATTATTGAGGTATCCTTCAGTTTTGTATGAGTCGGCCATCCAGCCCATTAAATTACTTGTAATTATACTTCCGTTTTTATACGGCTTAAGTACTTGTTTTATGTCTATGCTTAGGTCTACTTGTTGTTCTTCCACAAAGCTTAAGCCTTCAGCAATAGCACCCATCATTCCGTACTCGATTCCATTGTGAACCATTTTTACAAAGTGGCCAGCTCCCGGTCCTCCAACATGAGCGAAACCGTCTTTGGTTGCCAGAGCTTCAAAGATATTTGTAACTTCTCTAACCGGCTCTTTGTGTCCACCAACCATAATTGAAGCTCCGTGACGAGCGCCCTCCATTCCGCCAGATGTCCCGCAGTCAATGTAGTGTAGTTTTAGTTTACTTAGTTCTGCTTCACGACGTATACTGTCTTTGAAAAATGAATTCCCGCCATCAATTACTATGTCTCCCGGCTTAAGCTCACTCAATACTTCGTTTAACACACCGTCAACAAACTCAGACGGTACCATTAACCAGACTATTTTACGCCCGATCATGTTGTTGATAGCTTCCGAGATGCTGTTATTTTTAACCACCCCAGCGTCAGAAGCATTTTGACGAGAATCTTCATCTACATCAAAACCATGTACAATAAATTCTCTTTCAACAAGATGAGTTGTCATCGCTAATCCCATTCTCCCCAGTCCAATGAAAACAAGTTCTTTTTGCATACAACAATAATTTATTCAATAATAGTTTGGTAAGGTCCCTTTGAACCTTTTTTGTATAAATAAAGAGGTTGATCTTCCCAGGCTTCTATAATTGGTGAAATGTATTTCCAGGCAGCTAGCACTTCTTCGGTTCTCGTGAATAGTGTGCAGTCACCTGTAATTGAGTCGTACAGTACTTTTTCGTAAGAGTTCTTTATCTCTAAATCATCTTTATCACATGTAAAATTAAGAGTGCGTGTTTCAAGTTTGTAGCCAAGTCCCGGTCCTTTAGCGTTGAGCTTGATAGAAATTGTTTGTTCCGGTGAAATATGAAGCGTAATTATGTTACCTACACCTAAACAGGTTTTTGTTTCAAACATACCGCTTGCAACATCCTTAAATTGTACTGAGATAGACACCTCTGCATTATCTAGCGCTTTACCCGATCGTATGTAAAATGGAACACCCTCCCACTCAGGAAGACTTAGTTCTGTTTTTAGTTCGAAATAGGTTTCAATTTCTGAATTGAGCGTAGTGTCGTTGTTTTTATATTCTTCATACTGACCCCGAAGAACAGAAGTTGATAATTTACTTGTATCAATTGGGACTAGGGCCTGAAGTGCTTCTGTTCTAGCGCTACGTATTGCTTCAGCAGTAAATTCTGCGGGTTCCCGCATTGCAGTTAATGCTACAAGCTGTAGGAGATGGTTCTGTCCAACGTCTCGTAGAGCTCCGATTCCTTCATAAAAGTTTGCTCTGTCGCCAACATCAATTGTTTCAGTCATTGTTATGGTAACTGACTTTATAGAATCTCTGTTCCAGGGTGCTTGTAAAATTCGGTTTGCAAAACGAAACGAAAGAATGTTTTGAACAGCCTCCTTGGCTAAGTAATGGTCTATGCGAAATATTTGATCTTCTCTGTACAGCTCAGCAAGTTGAGCGTCTAGAGATTGGGCTGTTTCTAAATTATTACCAAACGGTTTTTCAACCAAAATATGTGTCCAAGTATGGTCAGTCTCGTCCGTCAAACCACTCTCCTTAAGGTCTCTAAAAATTTGGCCATAATATTTTGGTGGCACTGCTAGGTAAAAAAGTCGATTACTTGGCTTCCCAATATTATTGTTGAACTTTGTAATTTCCTTGCCAAGTTTTGTGTAAGTCTCAAGATCATCAAAAGATCCTTTAACATAAGATATAGTATTGCAAAATTCAGTTATGGTTTCAGAAGTGTGGTCATGTTCGGAGTGGTGCGTTTGAATAGATTTTTTTACAAATTCTCGGTACTCCTCATCAGTACGTGGAGAACTGGCAAGACCAACTATACTAAAAGTATCTGGCAGCATTCCACGAGAAAATAAATCAAGAAGAGCCGGAAGGAGTTTTCTCTGACTTAGGTCACCACTGCCTCCGAGGATAATGATTTGGGTTGGCGAAATATCTTTCATTGAGTAACCAGTATATCATCGTAATAACAATTGAGCCCAGAATAGCACCATTTGAGCGGCATTCCATCCGGGTAAGTTCCTATGATGTTTTACATCGCATTATAATTCTACACCTTGTCCACAGAGTTATTCACTTAAAAGCCAGAGTTGTCCACAAGCAAGGTTATTTTAACGAGACGGGAGGTATAA
>JBLIOC010000038.1:0-6318 GCA_047639355.1 Minisyncoccia bacterium
TGGCTCTGGTTGGTCGGTTTTCTTTTTTGTACTAAAGAATAAATCACCAACTGACGCAAGCAGTTCACCCGCTATTGTACTACGACTAATTGCTTCGCTAGGCTTATCACCCTTTTCTACCGCACGGACGATTCCATCGCATGGTTTTCGGTAATCCCTACTCGGGTAACGTATAACGAACTGCAACGCCGCACCACCTCCTTCTCTTTCAATCTTCGAAAACGCATTTAAAATAACCTCAAGCGGATCAGCTGAAAATTCATCATGGGTTTTGAGTGGGTATATGTAATTTTTCTTTAAAACAACATCTGTCACTAGAGTGTGGCCCCCGTCAACGTAAATATTATAATCATTCGGCTGAACCGTTAATACAGCATGAGGAAAAAGTGAGAGCGTCTGTTTTTCAAATAAACTTGTAAATTCGTTTGGCACGGAAACATAAAAAATGATGTCGTCGCTATTGTTAGCAACTGCAATTTCAATTGCAAAATGATTATCCTCTTTAGCGGAACCAACCGTGCGCAAACCGGCCATTAGCTGCTCCATTGTTCCTACTAATTCACCTAAGTTAGTATCGCGCCCGTCAACAGCTTTCTGAGCTGGTAAAGTAACCTCGTAAAGAGTCATATGAAGAACGTGCCAAGGCGGCACACCTTCCTTCATGTCTGAAACCTCAACCCCACTCTTAATATGCTCAATTAGTCGACGGTGAACTTCATCAATCACATAGGCATTGGTAGTTTTATCGAGAACTGTCAATGCGTTTTTAATCCCTTTTTCAAAAGCGATTTGCATCACTTCTTCCACCGGATCAATAGCGGTCTCGACCATTTTTATAGATCCAACTAGCTCCTCATTCTTAAGTTCATAACTTGAATCAAGTACCAACTTAGGAGTAAAGCCAACATATTCTTTAATTTGCTCTTTACCAACAGTTTCAACATCAGCATTGTCGATTCCAGATGAACGCTGAAGAAGCTCCTGCTCGCGCTCAGCAATTTGTTGCCTGAGAAAAGAAATTTCCTCCTCCGGCGTAGAGAACTTATGTGATACCCCTTCTTTCATACATCAATAATAACGCACAATGAGATTGATTCTGTCCCTAATCCCCTTAAGTCCAAAGTTAAACCAAGTATGCAACGATGTTTGTACTTTTGTAATAAAATAATAAGGTAAAAAAGCTTTGTTGAAATCTGTGCAAGATAGGACCGAGGCTTAGAAATGATATCGCCAGATATCATGGAGCTACCCGTGAAATAGGTCCCTTAGATCAACTTGGTCGACGCATCGAAAAGATGCGTCGTTTTTATTAAATTGCTGCTGGTTGTATTTTTCAATCTGGCCTAACGTAAGGTCGGTCGTAATTACGACCGACCTTACGTTAGGTACCCGTCTGGGACTCGAACTGCTGTTTGTAAGTACTCTGTTCGCTCTATTTTTTAGCTAAAACAGCTCGCTTGTACACACTCAGATGTTCTAGGGCGATACCAGTGCCTTTTACTACACAAAATAGAGCCTGGTCTGCTACAACAGCTTTTACTCCGGTTCGACGTCGGATTAGTTCCGGGAAATTTCGCAATTGTGAAGTACCTCCAGTCATTATGATTCCACTGTCGATAATATCAGCCGCCAATTCAGGGGGAGTGTCTTGAAATACATCCTTAATTGCCTTTATCATTTCGCGCATTTCTTTTCCAATCGCTTTAACTATCTCATTACTCTTAATTTCTGTTGTACGAGGCAGTCCCGAAAGCATGTCTCGGCCTTTAATATCCATAGTTAACTCTTCCTCAAGAGGTAAAGCTGAACCAACTGTGATTTTTATTTCTTCTGCTGTTTTTTCACCAATCGAGAGATTACGGGTTTTTTTAACACAATCGATAATCGCTGCATCAATACGGTTACCGGCACACTTAACTGAGTTAGACGCGACAATTCCACCAAGTGAAATTACCGCAACATCTATAGTGCCACCGCCAATATCGACAATCATGTGTCCCTGAGGCTCATAAATTGCTACCCCCGCACCTATCGCCGCCAAGATTGGTTCCTTAACTACAAATGCATTTTTTGCTCCGGCTTTCATGATTGCTTCAACTACAGCCCGTCTTTCGGTAGAGGTTACTCCAGCCGGTACCGACACCATGACGTCTGGTCGAAACAGGTGGTACTTGCTCATGGACTTGCGAAGGAAGTATCTCAGCATCGCCTCA
Organism: Minisyncoccia bacterium; assembly: GCA_047639355.1. GTDB lineage: Bacteria > Patescibacteriota > Minisyncoccia > Phycocordibacterales > UBA918 > OLB19. Next base: position 2,214 of record JBLIOC010000038.1, read on the forward strand.
GTCACTTGATAGTCAGCAATAACACCATCTTTCATGGGTCGGTAGGCACGAATATTCTCTGGCGTTCTTCCAATCATGAGTTTTGCCTCTGTTCCGACAGCCAACACCTTACCGTCTTCTGACACAGCCACAACAGACGGCTCGTTAAGCACAATTCCTTGCCCTGGGACAAACACCAGAATATTTGTGGTACCAAGATCGATACCAACTTTTGGAGTAAGGTTTCCGAACATATAATATAGTAGAACAATAGTACCGCTTTTTTACAATTGTACAATACGCATGATGTATAGCATATATGCTATACTACGACTCTATGCAAAATGATATTGGAACCCGAATCGCAGATATCCGCGAGACACTAGGCATAACCCAATCCGTCCTCGCTAAAAAAATTAAAACCACCCAAAGCGCCATCGCTCGCATCGAGTCTGGTCGACAGAATATAAGTGCCGACATGTTGAAGCGTATCGGAAAAGCGCTTGGAAAAAATCTCATTACTCTTTCACCTGGGACGGTCAATATTTCGATTGAGGGTGGAAAGAAACTAAGCGGTTCAATAGAAACCAATACCTCGAAAAACGGTGCTGTGGGTCTACTTTGCGCTTCCCTACTAAACAAAGGCACAACTACTCTACACCATATGCCGCGAATCGAAGAAGTACACAGAATTATTGAAGTGCTAGAAAGTATCGGAGTACGTGTGGAATGGAATGGTACTACGATTGTAATCACCCCGCCCAAAACCTTCAGCATGGCCAAAATCGATGTGACGGCCGCTCAGAAAACTCGCAGTATTGTGATGTTTATCGGCCCTCTTATGCACCACCTTAATTCATTCTCACTGCCTCAGTCTGGTGGTTGCAAACTTGGAAGCCGGACCGTAAAACCACATTTTTACGCCTTAGAGAATTTTGGAGTCGATATCAAAGCTACAGAAGATGCTTTTGTGATTAAGACTGTTACCAAGAAACCAACTGAGATAATTCTTTACGAGTCTGGCGACACTGTTACAGAGAATGCTATCTTTGCCGCTGCAGGTCGAGCTGAGACAACCGTAATCAAGTACGCCTCCGCAAACTACATGGTGCAAGAAGTTTGTGCTTTTCTGCAGCTTTTTGGTATCCAGATTGAAGGTATTGGTACAACCACTTTAACGGTAAGAGGAGTAAAAGACATTGATCAAGATGTTGAATACACACTAGCCGAAGACCCTACTGACAGTATGTTCTTTTTGGCAGCTGCTATTGTTACCAACTCAACCATCACCATCACCCGCTGTCCAATTGAATTCCTCGAACTTGAACTTCTCAAGCTTGAAAAAATGGGCTTTAAGTATAAAAAATCTAAACCATATTATAGCCACAATAATCTAACTAAACTCGTCGACATCGCAACTAAACCTTCTAAGCTAGTATCGCTCCACGAAAAAGTTTACGCCCGACCTTACCCAGGGCTTAATATTGACAATCTTCCCTTCTTTGCTGTCATTGCCACTCAAGCTGAGGGTCAAACTTTAATCCATGATTGGGTGTATGAAAAGCGAGCTATTTACTTTACTGAGCTAGACAAACTAGGCGCAGAAACAGTTCTTGCTGACCCGCACCGAATCTTTATTAACGGGCCATCAAAACTTCGTGCCACGGAGCTTATTTGTCCGCCGGCTCTTCGTCCAGCCACCATTCTATTAATCGGTATGTTGGCCGCACAAGGTGAATCCGTACTAAGAAATATCTATAGCATTAATCGTGGTTATGAAAAAATAGTTGAACGTCTCAGTAGCCTGGGAGCATCTATTGCCTACATCGACGAATTTTAGACAGAAGAAGAAAATTTGAAATAAAAAAAGCCCAACAGTATGTCGGGCTTTTGAGTCCACGGAGGACTCAGATTAATGTCAGCTATGACCGGAAAAAGGTATAGCGAGGGAAGGAACCTGGATGTGGACGCCTGTTTCAAGCAGTTTTTTACCTAATATTAGGAATTTATCATCTGTAGCCGCAAAAGTCGTCGCAACAAAATGCTCACCCCCTACCAAATTTTGGTCAGGTTTCAGTTTACGATAAACAGAAGATACGACACGTATCACGTGATGTGACTCATTAACGGCAACTGCAATGGTGGCCGCAACAAAGCGCTCACTCCCTACCAAACTTTGGTCGGATCGCAGTTTTGAATGGAGGATAGTTTCAACCGCAGGTAATCCGCGAATCGCATCTCCAGTACCTTCGAGCGTCGTTCGACCATCAAAGTCGCCGAGCACAAATAACGCGTTAGAGTTCCACCCACTATCACCGGAAGGTGATTCGTAGGCATGCAGCGGTAAGACAAAAGCAGCCAATGCCATTGCGATACCAGTAGAAATAAAATTTCTTATCTTCATGTTTTTTCCTCTTTATTGCGCCATGACTCCTGTCACTGACATTAATTGAAAGGTCCTTCTGTATTTAATATAGCAACAGTTAGTTAAGTTGTACAGTGGAAAATACAGTTAGACTGTTTTAAGCAAAACTTGATATATGGAAAAGTATTTGCAGTGATCGTCCAACAACATTGAGAAGAAAGTTAAAATAAAAAAAGCCCACTATCTTCTGTGGGCTTTGTGAGAGACTCATCAGTACTTTATTAATATCTAGCTCCTTCACTTTAAAGAAAGATTTGTAAAATAACTCTTTTTAGAGGAACATGATTAATGTTAATGCAAGTATATGATAGATTACTTGGCGACTATTAGCCATAATGCTTCTCCTTTGGCAAGCCTATTTTTTGGAGTGTGTTTGGTATACTGAGTCGTATATGTTTGTGATTCAAGTTACTCCTCTAATTCGCGGCACTCAACTTGAATCTCTTACCTATTTTTCTAGTATTGAATACACCATCGGTAGTTTCATTGAAGTACCAATTCGAGGCAAAAAACAAACGGCTATTGTGACAGAAACAAAATCGGTAAGTACAACTAAAACAGCACTGAAGGCAGCTACCTTTTCGCTTCGAAAACTCCCAAATCAACCAGACCCAGTTATCCTTCCTGAGACGATTCGTAACACGGCTAAAGAACTCACAAAAATCTACCCGGCTGGGGTGGGGTCTATACTTTTTAACTTACTTCCTCCAGATATTCGAAACGGTACTCGCCACTACCCTCGCTCTGATACCGCAACTCACCGCGAGGAAACTACTCCTCAACTGCTCACTGCCAGAATTGATGAAAGATACTCTACTTATCAGAGTCTAATCCGAAGTACTCTTGCTCATCGAGGTTCAATAATGATCGTGGTTCCAACTGCTGTTGATATAGCGTATGCGGTCAAAAAACTCAGCCTTGGTATCAAAGATCGATTAATTGTATTCTCTCCAAGTCAAACAAAAAAACAACGAGATGGCTCCTATGAAAAACTCGCTGATACCACAGCTGCTAAATTGATTATTACCACTCCTTCTCACGCTTATCATGAACGAATTGACTTAATTGCTATTATCATAGAACAGTCATCAAGTGGTTACTATGTAACTAGGCGACGTCCGTACCTTGACCATCGCGACGGACTCATAACTTACGCCCGAGTGAGCGGTCGATCAATCCTCCTTGGAGATACTTTACCCCGCACAGAAGATGAAGTAAGACGGCGCAATGAAGAATATCTAACCTTCGGTGAAGAGGTAAAACGTATCGCTTTTGACCCTCCACTTACGGTTATTACGCAGAGAGATAAGCCTAAACCAGAAAACCCATTCCAGCTCTTTTCAAGTGAATTAATACATAGTGTGGAACGAGCACTAGAGGCACGAGGTCACGTCTTTTTCTTTGCTGCCCGTCGTGGCCTAGCGCCAGTTGTGGCCTGTATTGACTGTGGACACATTTTTCGCTGCCCTGACTCAAATACTCCATATTCGCTAATCAGAACTGAAAAGAATGGTGAGGAAGAACGCTGGTTTGTCTCTAGTACTTCAGGGAGACGTATCCGTGCTGCTGATGTTTGTTCTGAATGTGGCTCATGGCGACTACGCGAACGAGGTATTGGTATCCAGAGTGTTTATGACGAGTGGATTAGCAAAATGCCTGATACGGACATCACTATAATTGACAGCAATACCGCCACAACTT
>JBLIOC010000039.1:0-5086 GCA_047639355.1 Minisyncoccia bacterium
GATGCAGTTCAGTCTTGGCGAGTTTTTCGTATCATGTCGGAGTTTGTACAAGGATTTGAATTACTACGAGAGCATGGCCTAGCAGCTACTTTTTGGGGCAGTGCACGGACCAGCCCAGATGATGATTATTATAAAGAGGCCGAAGAGTTGGCGGCAAAATTAGCCAAAAAAGGCTTTTCAATTATTTCCGGTGGTGGGCCGGGTATTATGGAAGCATCTAATGTAGGTGCGTTTAAAGTTGGAGGTAAATCAATTGGCTTGAATATTCAATTACCATTTGAGCAAAAGCTTAATCCTTACACCACACAGTCTCTCGATTTTGATTTTTTCTTTTCACGCAAAGTAATGCTAACTTTTGCCTCTGAAGTCTATGTTTACTTTCCAGGGGGTTTTGGTACGCTTGATGAATTTTTTGAGATTGTTACTTTGATACAAACAAAAAAGATAGAAAAGATACCTGTTGTTCTGTACGGTAAAGACTATTGGGAACCGCTAATAAAGTTTTTTGAAGAAAGTTTACTTAAGAAATTTCAAACTGTTAGTAAAGAAGATTTGGAATTGTTTCATATAGTCGATAGTGTCGATGATGCCCTTAAGTATATAGAAAAGGAAGTCAAGAAAATTAAGAATGTAAAGCAGATTTAATATGTTTTTCTCATACTTTGATATAGACTCAGTTACAACTAGCACTCAGGCTCGCGGATTAAAAAAGCTTCAGATATACAAAAAACATATAAACACAGTTCGAGAGCAAAACGACGACACTCAACCTGAATATTCACTCTGTCACGCACAGAATCCAGCTGTTCATGATACGTTAGACTCTGTCAAGAAACAGTTTAAAGGAATTCAACATTTAATTCTAATTGGAATTGGCGGATCAGATCTCGGTACAAAAGCTATACATAGTGTACTCGATACAGGCAAAGTTAAGCTTCATACACTAGACACAGTTTCGGCACGTAATATTGAACTATTGCTTCAAGAATTGAAAGCTATCGGTTCCGTAAAAAAGCTAGCCGTATGTGTAATTAGTAAATCTGGGAATACTACAGAGACACTGGTAAATGCAGGGGTCTTACTAACAGCTCTAGAAAAAAAGTTTAAGAAAGCTATTTATTCACAAACTATATTTATTGGAAGTCCGGGTACAGACTTTATGAAGCTGGGGAAGCGACTCAAAACTGTAAGTATCGAAATCCCCGAAATTGTCGGGGGGCGATACTCAGTTGCAACTGAAGTAAGTCTTGTTCCTTTGGCTTTGCTTGGACACGATACAGACGCTTTTATTACAGGTATTCTAGATTCAGCAATCGATGAGTTTGAATCTGTGGTAGCAGAAAATGCTGTTCGTCTCCATCATTATATTGAAAAATCATTCAGACACTATAACTTCTTTGCTTTTGAACCCCGCTTGGCCATGTTAGGTGCCTGGTACCGTCAGCTTACTGCTGAGAGCCTCGGAAAAGAAACTGACCGTGCTGGTAATCTAGTAACAAAAGGATTTGTACCCACTATTTCCACCGCTGTCGAACTACATTCAGTAGGACAGTTATATTTAAGTGGTTTTGGAAATGTCTACACAGATTTTGTTACTTTTGATGACGACTCAATTAATTACGATATACCAATGAGTGGTCTAGCAAAGACTTACGGAAAATTTGATGTTCAAGAAGTAGCTACTGCAATATATGGTGGCGTAATGGGTGCTTATAAGGAAAGATCATTGCCATATCGCTCAACCATTTTTGATGATGATTTGCCATATGCTCTAGGACTTTTCATGGGCATGCGGATGCTTGAAACCATGTATGTAGCTGAATTGTTAAACCTCAATGCCTTTAACCAACCAAACGTTGAATTGTACAAAAATAAAACACGTGAAATTCTTGGTATATGACATACGTACTCTTTGATATTGGAGGAACAAAAACACGTGTTGTAGTAACTAAGGACCTTAAAACATTAGGTAAGGTTGAGTCGTTCAAGACCCCGACCAAGTTTGACGAAGGGGTAAAGAAGATAGTGGAAGCAGTAAAAAAACTAACCAAAGACAAACCTGTTGCTATTGCTGGTGGCATACGAGGCTTGTTAACAGAAGACAAAACCGGGATACAAAATGACGTAATGCTAAAAGACTGGATAGGAAAATCACTTGTCAATGCTCTAAAAAAACATTTCGACATCTTAATATATCTTGAGAATGACACTGCTATCGCTGGAATAGGGGAGGCTATTTATGGAGCAGGAAAAGGGTTGGATATTGTTGCATATCACACGATTAGTACTGGAGTAGGTGGGGCCCGTATAGTGAACGGTGATATTGATGAAACAAGTATCGGTTTTGAACCTGGTCACCAAATTTTAGATATTGACCGAACTGTTCTAGGTGATGATATAACACCAACATTGGAAAATTTAGTCTCTGGGACCGCTCTTGAAGAACGTTTTGGTGCTAAACCATATGAGATTCCTCAAAGTGATATAGTTTGGGATGAACTAGCTAAATATCTTGCACAAGGGCTTCGAAATACTACTTTGTACTGGTCACCCGACGTAATTGTATTAGGAGGCTCTATGATAGTTGGTGATCCCTGCATTGCAGTTGATTCAATACGAAAATATACTGTTCAGTCGCTAGATGGTTTTGTTGCAAGTCCTCTTATTACTAAGGCAGAATTAGGTGACCTGGCTGGTCTATATGGTGCTATGGCTATTCTCAAAAAGTGTCTCTAGGTGTATACTTTAATATAAGCGCTACTAATTAAACTGTCTACAAATATGAACTTTTTTATTTTATTGATTACAATAATCTTTTTACTTGTAGTTTTTCTGCGAGAAGTGAAACAGTATGAGCGAGGAGTTGTTCTGACCATGGGTAAATATACTGGGTTGAGAAATCCGGGTTGGAGTATAATTGTGCCAATTTTTCAACATATGCAAAAAGTTGACCTTCGTGTAAAAGCTGTAGATGTCCCAGACCAGAAAGTAATAACTCGTGACAATGTCTCAGCCAGCATAAATGCAGTGATTTATTACAAAGTTTCAGACGCAGCTAAAGCAGTTTTAGATGTTGAAGATTTTCGTTTTGCTGTATCGCAATTAGCTCAAACTACCATGAGAAATATTGTTGGTAGTGCTGAGCTTGATGACGTTTTGGCTGAGCGAGATAAGCTATCTAAAAGGATTCAAGAAATAATAGACGCCGAAACAGACGCCTGGGGAATTTCAGTTGAAAATGTGGAACTAAAGGATTTCTTCCTCCCAGAAGATATGGAACGCACTATTGCCAAGCAGGCTGAGGCTGAAAGAGAGCGACGATCTGTCATCATTAAGGCCGAAGGAGAAGTTGCAGCAGCTGCAAATATGGCAAAAGCGGCAGATATACTATCTGCCTCACCTGGTGCACTACATCTTCGCACAATACAAACTCTCAATGATCTTTCTTCTGATCAGTCAAATACAGTAGTATTCGCATTGCCAATTGAGGTTTTACGGGCTGTTGAGAGTGTGAAAGACTGGCTACAAGTCAGTACGACAGAAAAGCTAAATAAACAGTAAAGAAAGTAGCTTATAGAAAACCTTTATAAACAACGGTCTTTTATTACACCTAAGACCAAGAAAAAAAACGTGTATACGGTAGAGTATTGACAAATAGTATTATACATGTTTTATTTATAAAAATCCGCAGATTATGTTATAGTCTCTCGGTTATCGGTGTCGCAGAGGAGCGTTGATCTAAGATGTAGATCTTCCACTAACACGACCAATTTGTCGCACTGATATTTGTTAGATAAGACCTTTGGCTTATTATATCGACCGTGATACTCGCATTACTTACTGCGGCAACTGTTTCGACAGTAAATGTTTCTGAAATAGCGTATGGACAGATTGTACAGAACGGAGTGGAGTCAGTGGTGACGCATGAAGTTGCAACACCACTGAATACCGAAGCTATTGTTAGATCATATTTTAAGGATATTCCTATTATGATACAGGTAGCACGGTGTGAGTCTACATTCCGCCATGTGCTCGAAAATGGTTCAATCCTTCAAGGACGTGTAGACCCTGCTGATACTGGAGTAATGCAAATAAACAAGCGTTACCACGAGGCATCAGCTACTGCAATGAATCTAAACCTAGATGACCTCTATCATAATATGGAGTTTGCTCGAAGTCTCTATGAGGGACAAGGCACACAACCATGGAGTGCATCAATGCCGTGCTGGGGTAACACTCTTGCTGCAAACTTCTAATAAAAAACACCGCCTAAATAGCGGTGTTTTTTCATATAGTGTCACCCTCGATATGTATGAGTATATGGTATTAGGTAATATGTAACATAAATTAAAAGGCTGATTAAGCTATCGGTGAATAGTGTATATATAAGGTATAATTTTCATCAGTATGAAATACTGTTTAATAAAAAATGAACCTAGAGATTTCAGTAGATAAATTTAAGCGTAACAGCCTAGAAATCTGAGACGGTATCCTTAATTATCAAGTTCGCAATATGATGCGTGATGAACTCGAAGCGGGTGACTTGTCTCTTTTTTATTATTCAAACGCTGGAAAAGAAACTGGTGTTGTTGGAGCGATATAAATTGTGAAGAAAGCTTATCCATACCTGACTCAGTTTGATCCATTGAGTGCCCATCCAGACTAAAATTCGACCTAGTTAATCCACGCTAGCTTTGTGCAGACGATAACTTTGTTAAAAAATTTCCTAAGTTTTAATTTGAATTAAAAAGACAACTAATCTTTTTCAGATTTAGTCTTAGTTAAGAAAGGTAATAGACTGTCGGTTATGCCTCTTAATAGAAAACATTTTACAAAAATAGTAAGATAGGCAGAGAATATTGAATAATGTAGTTATGGATATAATTAATAAAATTTTTAGGAGAAGTCAAAATCAAGATATAAAAGTTTATGATAATGCCTTTCTCCGCCTATATATACCGAAACATCTATTTCAAGGCTCTGCCGCTGCTATTCTTGGTATTTTTGTTCCAATATTTTTGTATGAAACATTTGGACAAGAGTTTCATTATGTAGGCTTATATTACGCTTTGATAGCTCTTCTTTT
>JBLIOC010000040.1:0-4481 GCA_047639355.1 Minisyncoccia bacterium
CCTACAAAATAGTCCCCCGGACTATTTCTTATCTGGGTAGCAAGTTGCACAAAAATAACCTGAGTTTTCACTCAAGTTGTTTTATGTGTTTGCTACCCGACAGGGATTCGAACCCCGATTGACTGCACCAAAAACAGTAGTCCTACCATTAGACGATCGGGTAAGATAGCTTTAAACTAAGCACACTCTGAGTGTGTGCGTCAACAACCATAGCATATTTCTGACTAGAGCTCTAGAGCATACGGACACTAGTCTGTCTCGTAGGCAGCTTTCACAAAGGCCGTAAAGAGTGGGTGCGGATCAAGGGGTCTAGCCTGTAGTTCAGGGTGAAATTGCACGCCGACAAAAAACGGGTGGTCTTCGACAGGTAGTTCGGCCACTTCCATCAAACGACCGTCTGGTGACTTACCTGAAAAAGTTAACCCTTTGGACTCAAGCTCTTCAATATACTGTGTATTAACTTCGTACCGGTGACGGTGGCGTTCAGAAATCTCTTTAGTACGATAAGCTTTGGCAGCTATTGAACCGCTTTTCAATACCGATGTGTAGGCTCCCAGTCGCATCGAACCACCCATATTTTTTTGAGCAATTTTAACCTTTTGTTCTTCCATCACACCAATGATTAAATGATCTGCTTTGCTGTTAATTTCCTCAGTACTAGCATTTTTTAACTTTACAACATTTTGTGCAAACTCAAGTACTGCTAGCTGCATACCATAACAAATACCAAAAAATGGGATCCTGTTCTTGCGTACGTATTCAATTACGTTTAACTTGCCCTCGATACCAGTTTTTCCAAAACCTCCAGGTACTAGGACTCCGTCATACCCACTAAGTTTGCGGAGTTGTTTTTTATCAGCAAAATCGTGACAAGAAAGATATGAAATTTCTGGTTTTAAGCCTAGTTTGTAGGCAGAAAATTTGATTGCTTCTAAAACGGAAAGGTACACATCAGATAGAACAAACTCACCGGAATTGAAATATTTTCCCACTACAGCAATCTTGACTGGGTTTTTATCATTTTTTGAACGTTTCACAAACTGCTTCCAAGCTTTGAGATCAGTTGATTGTTTTTCAGGTAAATTCAGTAAACTGGTAAGCTGTAGGGAAAGTTTATCTTTCTCGTAATCTAGAGGGATGTTATAGATACTATCTACATCTGGAGATGAAATAACATTCTCTACCTTCACGTTACAAAATTTAGAAATCTTTTCTTTCCGTTTCATGTCGACTCCAATCGGACTACGGCAGACAATCATATCTGCAAAAACACCAGCACTGTTTAGCATTCTTACCGCAGTTTGGGTCGGTTTTGTTTTCATCTCTCCGATTGAACCTGGCACAGGCAGATAACTCACCATTATGACCGCGACATTTTCAGGTTCTTCAGTCTTCATCATTCGAATTGCTTCAAGAAAGAGAACGTTTTGGTACTCGCCGACAGTACCGCCAACCTCTACCTGCACGACTCCCGCTTTAGCTTCCTTCCCCGCTTGTTTAATTCTCTTAATCACTTCAAGAGGAATATCAGGTACCACCTCAACATTTTTCCCTTTATACTCAAGATTTCTCTCTTTCTGAATCACTGATTGATAGATACTGCCGGTCGTCATGTAGTTAATACCAGGTAGGTCTGTATTTAGAAAGCGTTCATAATTACCCATATCTTGATCAGTCTCGAGCCCGTCTTTCAAGACAAAAACCTCACCGTGTTCGGTCGGGTTCATAGTGCCAGCGTCGACATTGATATATGGGTCGATCTTCATCGCCGTCACCTTATGCCCTCTTGCTTGAAGCAGGGTGGCAATTGATGAAGATGCAATTCCTTTACCAACTCCACTCATTACACCTCCCACTATAAAGATATACTTAACTACCGGCTGTTTTGCAGTCGCTCTTTTTTTTGTGGTTTTCATAAGATAAAGGGAATTAAGTTCGTAAATACCGAGCAACAGCCAGGATGCTTGAGACTAGTCCAAGAACTACTCCAATACCAACTAAGGCACCAAATATTTCTCCGAAATGCATTGTGTAGTAATTAAAAAGATTAATTTCAAAAAATGTTTCAGTGCGAGGGCCGAGCCAAACAAGTAGTGGGTAAAACAACAGTAGGGCAAATACACCTGAGATAAAGCCGTACATGATACCCTGCAACATAAAAGGACCACGGATGAACATATTACTAGCTCCAACGAGACGCATAATAGCAATTTCTTCACGTGAAGTATAGATTGCCAGACGCACGGTATTGAAAGTGATTAAAGTAGCAGCCAGAAGCAATATTCCCATTACAATTAGACTAGCTTGTTCGGTTGCATTAATGATCGTGGTAAGGGTATCAATTGAGTCTTTGTTGCGAGCATAGTTTATTTCATCAATTACAGGAGTTTGTGGTTCCTCAAGCTCCTTCTGTTCTTCAAGGAAGCGAGCTACACTTTCGTATTGCGATGTTTCTCTAGCTTGAACAGCGATTGTGGCTCCGAGTGGATTTTCGTCTAATTCTTCTAACGCCTGAAGAGAAATTTCGTTATCTTTATTTTGTTCTCGATATTTTTGTAGAGCCTCTTCGCTAGAGGTAAATTCTACCGATGCAACATCAGGCAATGCAGCCACGGCATTTCTAATACGATCTACATCTTCTTGTGGTGCGTCAGGTACAAAATAGACGTTAATATCTACTTTTGATTGAAGAGTTTGGAGTGATGTGGCGAGTAATTGATCAAGAAACATTGTTGCACCAATTACAAAAAGTGCGACTGTCAAAACAAAAATTGAAGCCAGGGCAACGTAAGTGTTACGCCAAAATCCAATAAAACCAGCCTTTACTACCCTTCTTAACGCAGTGATCATATATTATAAAACGTATTTACCGGTTTCGTCATCACGGATAATTCTACCATCGTCCATTGTGATAACACGCCGCTCTATCTCATCTATTACTCCCTTATTATGAGTTGTCATAATAACAGTTGTTCCCAAATCATTAATCTTTCGTAGAATTTGCACCACTTCATACGTAGCAATCGGGTCCAGATTTCCAGTCGGTTCGTCGGCGATGATAATATCTGGCTGGTTTACTATTGCTCGGGCGATTGCTACTCGTTGTTTTTCTCCCCCAGATAATTCATGTGGAAAATTCCAAGCCTTATCATCAAGGTCAACTAGAGACAATGCCTGGGGAACATTTTCGGTAATTTCATGGTCGGTTCGCCCGTTAGCTTCCATGGCAAAGGCTACATTCTCGTAGGCTGTTTTGTGGGGTAAGAGTTTGAAATCTTGGAAGACTGTTCCTATCTTGCGACGATAGTTAGGTAATTTTGTTTTAGGGATCCTGTGCACATCAAGTGACTCAAAAAAAACCTGTCCGTGTGACGGATTGTCTTCAGCAATAATCATTTTTAGTAGAGTAGTCTTACCAGCTCCAGAATGCCCCACAATCGAGACGAATTCTTTTGGAGAAACCTGGAAAGTTACTTCTTGGAGAGCCGCACTGCGGCCATCGTTATACACCTTTGAAACGTTATCAAAGTAAATCATACGGACAGTATATCACGCTACTTTAAATTCGCCGAAGCTTCTATAAAATCTTGGATATCCCCGCCAAGCACCTTATCTATGTTGCGTACCTCTAGGTTTGATCTATGGTCTTTTACCAGCTGATACGGGTGTAAAACGTACGAGCGGATCTGGCTACCCCACTCAATTTTGAGTGATTTTTCAACTGATAAACCTTGCATTTCTCTCGCGCGTTGCGCTTCTTCAAAAGCAAAAATCTTACCCGCCAGAAGAGCCATACCCTCTTCTCGGTTTTGTAACTGTGAACGGCCGGAAGAAATATTTACTGAAATACCAGTAGGTTTATGAACAATCCGCACTGCTGTCTCGCGCTTGTTAACATTTTGGCCGCCAGCTCCACCAGAACGGGCAAAAGAAATTTCTAAATCGTCTTCATTTAGTTCAACTGCAGTTGCAGCTTCGAGCCGTGGCGAAACTTCCACTAATACGAACGAGGTCTGTCTTTTGCCATTACTATTGAACGGAGAAATACGAACTAGTCGATGTACGCCAGACTCATTTAGCAAAGTGCCATAAGCACTCTTTCCTTGTATTTGGAAAGTAATATTACGATATCCGTTCTGATCATTAGTATTACTATCAATAATCACTACCCCCCAACCCTTGTTTTCTGCATACTTTTGATACATCTCAACTAGCATCCTGGCAAAATCTTCAGCATCGTCTCCGCCGGCACCGGCCACAATAGTGAACACTGCATCATTGCGGTCATATTTTCCCTTACCTTCAGAAGTGTCTTTAAGTTCCTGTAATTCTTTAATCATTGTCTGTGCCACCTGAGGATTATTCCAAAAGTCTGACTGAAGCATAGCCTCTTCAATTTCAGCAATTCGATTCGCGGTATCTTCTGTGTCTAACATACTTATGTAGTATACCAAAAAGAGAGGTGCGGTGCTGTAGGCACC
>JBLIOC010000041.1:0-4005 GCA_047639355.1 Minisyncoccia bacterium
CTCATACGAATTGACTCTTCACTATTATCGCAACCCCATAACCACTCTTCCTTGGGTAAATTATTCACCATTTTCGATAAAGCAAGGACTTGACGAGGATCACCCCTGTAGTCTTTGTTATAGTGTACTGTTTGTGTAATGGGCATTCTTGACTCCTATTGATTTTACGTTATGGAACTAACCACCTAACAAAAGATGGACACTCTTTGTGTTGCAAACCATACTATACAATAAAATATAAAATATCAATGACTAGTACCAAACTACAATGTCACTGAGAGTGGTAATAAAGCATCTATTATATCTGCTTAGGTTACGGTGGTATAATCTACTCTCATGAACACTCTTGATAAACTTATTTCATTATTTGAAAAATTTCCTGGAATTGGTGCGCGACAGGCTAAACGGTTTGCTTTTCATGTTTTGACTATGAATGACGCTGATACTACCGAGCTGGCTAAACTCATTGACTCTCTCAAAGGGAGCGTGGTTGAATGTGGTAGCTGTCATCGCTTTTTTGCCACCCAGAATGCAGAAACTAATTGTTCTATTTGTACATCAGGTAACCGTAACCATAATCGACTACTAATTGTCGAGAGTGACTCGGACGTTCAGGCAATTGAACGAGCTGGAGTATATGACGGTCTTTACTTTGTGTTTGGTGGTACAGTTCCCCTTCTTAATACTCGGGAAAACAATAAACTTCGTGGCGGTGCATTAAAAGCGCTGGTTGATACTAGAATTCCTGAAGGGTTAACGGAGGTTATTGTTGGTTTTTCTATTAATCCAGATGGAGAGAACACTTCCCGTTTTATAGAGTCGATTATCGGCGCTATGCTCAAAGAAAAAGATATTAAAATAACCCACCTAGGTCGCGGCCTCTCAACCGGAAGCGAACTGGAGTACGCCGACCCTGAGACCATCAAGAACGCTTTGATGAATCGAACGTAGTTTAGATTATTTTAAAGCCATAATAACCGATACCACGAGAAACAAATATAAAAACAGCATCCTTTTGAGATGCTGTTTTATCTTCTACTTAATTGAAGTAATCTTTACTTCAGCAAAATGTTGTCTGTGACCAATTCTTCGGTCTCGGTTACTCTTTGCTTTGTATCGAACGATAGTTAATTTTGGACCTTTTGTTTCGCCTACGTATGTAGCCGTTACCTTTGTACCGGTGTGCGGGGTACCAATCTTAGATGTTGCACCGTCATCAGTCATAAGAACTGTATCAAATTCAATGACATCACCTTCTTTGTGATCTCCAAGGAGTTCAACTTTTAGTGTGTCGCCTTCGCGCACAATGTACTGTTTTCCGCCTGTGGCGATAACAGCAAATGGTGCGATTTTAGTTGTTTCTGTAGCCATAATGACGAGAGTATACAAGAAATCTCAGCTTTTGCAATCATTTTTTGCTGCTTTTGTACTAATGCATAGCAAATGCCAAAATCCTTGTAAATTCTACTATTGAGGCTTGTCCAACGACATCACATCTACACCAATTGATTCACCAGTAATTCTAGTGACATCCTTATCTATCTTGTTAAGCTCTTTATATCCTGCGTTATAGTGATTAACAGTAGTTGAAAGTGTACTACCCAATTTTTGATAGAAGTCCTCATACTTGGCAATGTGAACGCTCAATTTTTCGACATTCTTAATAATATCTTGAGCTTTATCTTCAATTTCCATCGCTTTCAAACCCTGGAGAACAGTCTGCAGATACGCCAAGAATGAAGTTGGTGAAACAATAATAACTTTGTAGGTACCAGCGGCTCGCTGAATAAGATTTTCCTCAGAACCAAAGGCGGCCGGGTTTGCCAGGAGGTCATAATAAATTCCTTCATGTGGAATAAACATAAATGCAAAATCAGTAGTACCCTCGCCTGGTCTAATGTATTTTGAGGTTTCGGTAATTCTGAGTTTTAAATCATTAAGAAAAACTTTTCCAAGACGAGCTTTTTCTTCAGCATCAGAAGCTTCTGTCATACGGTTGTAGTTTTCAAGCGAAAATTTTGAGTCAATTGGGATGACTTTGTTCTTAACGAACACTACTGCGTCGGGTATCAACTTCTTACCATCTTCAGTTTCACCAAGCGCGTATTGCATTTTATAGCTCTCAGGAGGTAATACGTTTTGTAGTACAGTTTCAAGATAATATTCACCAAGAATTCCTCGCTGCTTTGGGTTTTTAAGAATGTTTTGTAGTTCCTTAAGCTGATCAGCAACTGCAAAAACCTGTTTTGAACTCTCCCCCACCTCACTTACATTCTTTTGTACATTAAGTAGTTTTTCTCCGACACTTTCCTGAATAAACTTAATTTGTTCGTGCATATCTTTTGAAATAGTATTCATCAATTTCTGACTTTCCGAAAATTGAGCCTGACTCCCTTCTCTCATAGTCTTATTTGTTTCACTTAATTTTGAATCGACCGTACGAGACATCTCATCAATTCGTTGCATCAAAAGCATGCTTTCACTATTGTCAGTTTTTACTTCTTTTGGGTGCATAAGCTTATAAACAACAAAAGCATTTACGACCAACAGTACGACAACTAAAGCAATAAAAAGTATTTCCATATGGCACATATAATACCACTTTTAAAAACATGTTAAAATTAACTGAACAAAGGAGCGTAAGCGACTATTGTGAAATTACGTACCAATCCGCCTTTTTCCTAGGGCGAATTGTTGGACGTGCAGCTAATAAATAATTAATACACACATGCTACTACATGATGAATGAATGATTAAAGAAGCGTAGCGACTATTATGAATTTAGATCACACTTCTCTCCTTTTATAGAGAGAATTGCTGGATCCGGCACAAAATGTAACAAAAATTAACTTATGTCTCTGCATGAAAATATAAAAGGCCAATTAAAAGAAGCTCTTAAAGCAAAAGAGGAAGTACGTCTTCGCACTATCAGAAGTTTGTTAACTGCATTTATGAATGACGCGGTCGCCAACGGCAAAACACCTCAAGATATGCTCACTGACGAAGAAGTGCTGGCTGTCATTAAACGCCAAGCGAAGCAAAGGAAGGAATCTATCGTACAGTATGAGGCAAATAATCGACCGGAACTAGCTGAACCAGAAAAGGTTGAATTAGAAGTTCTAGAAGCGTATCTTCCTGAAATGATGTCTCAAGCAGAAATCCGTCCAGTTGCTGAAGCAAAGAAAGCTGAACTTGGTGTCGAAGACAAAGCAAAAATGGGTATTCTGGTCGGTGCGATAATGAAAGAATTGGCTGGTAAAGCAGACGGAAGTGATGTAAAGTTAATTGTAGAGTCTTTATTCTAAGGAGAATCATTATGTTAGAAAGAGAAATTAAGCAACCACCAATAGAATCACTGCAGGCTATGCAGGCGCGTCTTCCTTTACTAAAAGAACGATTTGAGACAGATAAGCGATCTGACGCTTTTGCCGCCAAAGAACTTGCAGAAGAGATACGAATGGTTGAGGGCCTCATTTCTGATCACAATAATAGTGACGATGATTCACTTGTTGAATTAGATGCAAATGTAGTCCTATCCCAAAAAATTGATCCAGACGCTGAATTGAGAAAGATTCATAGCGTGCTGAACAGGCATAATTAGGTCAAGCTAGACCTACCCTATTCCCCGCCAACAAGGCGGGTTTTGTTTACAAATTTTTTAGTTGTGTTTTAATACCCAAGAACAAGTTCATTGCAATGAATCAACAATACAGGAGCTTACAGTGCTAGCACAAAGAGAAACATCACAAACAGAAGTCGTAGGTTGGGTCTTAACTACAGACGAAGAGAAGGAAAAACTCAGCGCCTTTCAAATACCATTCAGAGGAAGTTTGAAGGTAGTCTACCCTGTCGAAGAAGACAACCGCATGGTAATATACGGTGCCAATAAGTATGACATAATTATGCTGAGCAAACTTATTAGAGAGTTAGCCCCCCATGCAATAAGCACGTCAATACGCGTGTAAAGTTGTAAGCCAAGTCAATAGTCGCGAGAAATTTCTCGCG
>JBLIOC010000042.1:0-3017 GCA_047639355.1 Minisyncoccia bacterium
CAAACAGGCCCAGGGAAATACATTTCCACTAGGCTACGACCTTTTCCAAAATTAATATCAAAAGATATTTAGATGGACCTCGACCGGCGAATCAAGTGATTCATTACTGTATACCCTTTTCGATATACAACCAGCTGTCATGAGCCTGTTGCGAAATACTATAACAGAATAAATTAAAAAGAAAAGGCCCACACATGTGGGCCTTAGTCATTTCAACCGTCAAATTATTTTTACTGGTCAGAAGTCGTCAGGTAGAAATACATACTGTACATCCCCAACACAGCAGCAAGTGTCAGTAATACGTATCCCATCGAATAATAGAACGGGTGTATATCAGCAATAATCAGAAAACCTACCGCTAACATCTGAGCTGCTGTTTTACTTTTGGCACTTTTGAGGACTCCTGAAAATCTTACCCACCCTCTCGGACGAGCAAACGACATAAACATCTCACGTACCACCACAATACCTGCCATTTGAGCAAGCCAAAATGATGAAGGAGACATATCTTGCAGCACCAAATGGTAAATGATTACCGCTAAAAAACCAAGGATTAAGAGCTTATCGGTAAGTTCATCAAAACGTTTACCCCATGCTGAAGCAAGACCCCTGGCTCGCGCAACCAATCCATCAAGATAGTCTGTGACAGATGCAATACTGAACACAATGAGTGCCGCCCAGAGACTTCCCTGGAGATAAAAATTAATTGCCATTACTCCCATCACTAACCGTGTGGCAGTAATGGTGTTTGGGGTAATCCCGAACGGAATGCACCGTAATAAAAAAATATCCATACTTGCTTTCATAGGTCCCTCCAAAGATCAAAACTGACAGCACGATACATAATAATGAGAACAACCGCAAGAGATGTAACGCATAATTAATAAGGCTGAGATATTATCTCACTCTTTTAGTTTCTTCACTTCTAGTTATTTAATACGGAATCTTACACTCCTGAAAACAATGAGCTTTTCTGTGTAATGTGTAGGCACGTTCCGTCCCCCGTTCTTCAACATGTACCGCATAAATAGATTTCAAGATATTCAGATGATGTGCCCCTGTTGGCTGTCTACGCCAGGTGTCTGTGTTAATGCGTCCACAGTTACCCTTTTTCGGTTTTTCAAGTGAACAAATGGCTTGCAGCGACTCTGCACACCCACAGCCCTAAGCAGGTCGGGCACCAGTCTTCCTCATCGGACTCTATCCATTGAGGCCTCTTATATGTTTGTACCTTTCTTATAGATTACTGTCTATTTTAGACATAGAAATGAAAAACCTCCCCTTGTTGGGAAGGTGGTTCATTGCCGGGAATTAAGACTACACACCACTACAAAATCTTAATTCCAGGGTGATTAAACAAAAATACGGTACAAGATTCCGTATTTTTTGTGTTTATATATATGTGCCCCTACTTCCCTTCCATTTCTTTCTTTAGTTGTTCTGCCTTCCATCCGATCATGTTGATAAGAAGTTGCAGGAACGTTGCAACACTAGCGATTGCCAAAAGGAAAACGGGAAAGTATGCCAACGGTGTGAGAAGGTAAAAGAAGGTGACCACAGCAGCCGCCCAGACACCAAAACACCATGGACATCCCATGAGGTCAGAAATAGTCCGTCGAGGACCTCGTGCAGGCTTGTAGAGCGTCACCTTCCCCACTTTGGTTATTTTTGCATCATAAAACTGTTCTCGGAAAAACTTTGTCATGCCGTCATACACAAACAAACGTATGAGCCTAAATGACGCAAGTGAAATAAGAATAAAATCAAACAACTCCAAATCTGTATACGCAATATGCGCCTCAGTATCCAGAATAATTACCGCCATGGTAACCAATCCAAGGAAGAAAAAAATAAAGACTACATTCCAAAAATATTGATCAGTGATTCGTATCATAAATAAAGAACAGGTCTAATGCATTACTATGCAAACATATTTACTAAAAGTATCAATACAAGCGTCGTCGTAACAATCGCCATAAAACGAAAAAGAAACTTGTAAAAATTTTTATTAAAAGGGTTCATACCTCTATTACTACTAGTATACCAAACAAAAACTCTAAACATAAAACAGCCTGAGCACAACATAGACACCTCAACACATTCAAGGCCGGACCTTGTATGTACAAGGTCCGGCCTTGGATTTTCGTATTAACTTTCGCGGATATTTTCTTTGGTGGTTTGTGTACTTGCGGAAGTTTGTTTGACTCGGCCTATTTTTTGTAATACCCGCGGATAATTTGAATAACGGAACCGAGTGAGAAAAGGCCATAAATCAAACCTACGAGTACTAAATCGATTTCATTGTCGAGATTGAGCCAACCACCAGGACTATGATGAAGCCTCAGATTGATTAAAATAACTAATGCAAACACAAGCGGAATTCCAAAACGAGCAAATTTCCACCAATAGTCAAACACTATTTGAGGGAGTTTATAGGTAAGAAGGGAGAAAAATAACAATATCAGTGCTGGGGATAAAAACCGTTCGACTTCATCAAGTGACATGCGACAAGAGTAATCTATTTTTTGACATAAACCCAAATTTACTGAATTTTTAAATATTAAAAATAAACAAACCAACATGAAACTCAAGACTATTAAGATAACTTTTTTATTTTTCATATTCTAATTGTCCTAGTAAAATTAAAAGACGCGACAATTCTTTTAGTAATTCTATCATTTCACCATAATACCACTCTTTATCGGTACTTATTGAAGCCCCAGCCACCTGCCCTACAGGTAATCTAACTTTTATCCTGGAACCTGCACTATGTGTTTTTTCTGTTGTTTTTTCTCCTTCTGCTACGATAGGTACTACAACTTTATCAGTTAGAGCTGATACTACTCCATCAACTGAGCCATCTCCGTCGAAATCAATTCTCAGTTCCGAAGTTTCACTTAGAGAGTCGAGTGCTAAAGTGATAAAGGTTGAACTACCCGTAGGCACCGCCTGGTAGTCGTGGGTATGTATCTTCGTATCCCCATCCCATTCTTCTGTTACTAGAGTGAACGAACCCT